>JBDLJU010000255.1:0-4223 GCA_039714215.1 Chloroflexota bacterium
GTGTACAAGCCTTCTTTCCAGATTTCATGCAGCTCTGTGTTTTCTAAAAGTTGATTCGGATATATTTTCAACTCATCTGGGCAGTATCCCTGCCACATTTTGGCAAAATCTACCCGGTCGCTTTCAGGGGTGGCACCATAAAGATTGGGCATCCAGTGCAGCACAATTTTAAATGCAGCAGCTCTAAGCAGTTCAACGGCTTTTAGTGTTTCTGCACTATCATGCCCGCGTTTATTGAGCTCTAATATATGGTCATCAAAACTCTGCGCCCCCATTTGCACTTTTGTGGCCCCCAGGTAACGCAGCCAGGCCAGCTGTTTGGGATTTACGTGGTCAGGCCTGGTTTCGATTACCAGGCCAACATTGCGGTGGTTGGCGGTTTGGTTGAGCTCTTGCGCTTCAGTGAGTGTTTCGCTGTCCATTTTATTCATTGCATCAAATAAGCGCAGCACAAACCACTCCTGATAATCTTTGCGGTAGGCATCCCATGTGCCGCCTAAAATCAGCAGCTCAATCTTATCGGTCGGGTGCCCGACTGCTTCCAGGGCTTGAATACGCGAGGTTACCTGGCGATAAGGATCAAATTCATTGTGGTAGGCACGCATTGCTCCTGGTTCGTCCGGCAGGTAGCTTTTAGGCATGCGCACATCGGTAGGGCAGAAGATGCATTTCCCCGGGCATGGATAAGGCTTGGTCAGCACGGTTACGACCGTAACCCCAGATTGGGTGCGGGTGGGTTTCATCCTGATGCGGGCGAGCAGCCCTGGGTCTGCTTCCCACTCTCCGGTTTCAACCAGCTTTCGGTAAACGTTAACCAAAACCTGCTTGCCAATGTAACCACCACCTTTGGCCTGGATCGGATGGCGGCGAATGGCATCGAAAACCTCTCTCCCCTGGCGGATTTCTTCTAATGCGGCCCGCCCCAACGCCAGCTTTTCAGGGGTGATTTGCTTGCGCTCGGACCACTCTTCGAATTGTTCCATGATTGGATCTTTCATTGTTCCTCAAATATTTATACCGATAATTGGCTTTCCTTGATGCAGGAAAGGTTTATAATAATCTCATGCGACCGGAGATATCAAAAAAACTGATTGAGCTCAATCACCAATTTTACCAAACCTTTGCCGATGATTTTTCTGCAACCCGGCAGCGTTTACAGCCTGGCGTAGTCCAGGTTCTGGATGCTGTTCAGTTAAATTCGACCATCCTTGATCTCGGCTGTGGAAATGGACAGCTTGCTGCTTATCTGAATGAACGCGGATTTGTGGGCAGTTACGTCGGGATTGATTCGGCTCAGAAGTTAGTGGATATCGCTCTGGAGCTTAAATTACCACATTCCAAATTTCTTCAAGCAGACTTGAGTTTATCGGATTGGGATACTCCGTTTGCCGGTCAGAGATTTAATTATGTGGTCTGTTTTGCTGTAATGCATCATCTTCCCAGCGATGAACTCCGAGCTTCTTTCCTGAAAAAAGTACGTAAACTCCTCGTTCCGGGCGGGCGTTTCATTCACTCAAATTGGCAGTTTTTAGAAAGCCCCAAACTGCGATCCCGAATTTTGAATTGGGACACGATCGGTTTAAGTGAAGCAGATGTTGATCAGCATGATTACCTGCTGGATTGGCGTCGAGGTGGGGCGGGCAAACGCTATGTCCATTTCTTTACCCACAAAGAGCTAAATTCACTCGCAGATGAAGCGGGATTTAAAATTATTGGATTATTTTCTTCAGACGGTGATGGAAAAAATTTGGGGTTATATCAAATCTGGGAACCGGTCAGCAAGGAATAAATTGATAAAGTTTGATTTTGTGTATATATATTTAGTTAAAAGTTGTTAATAATATTGACCAGCAAAGTCCTCATTATTATTTAATCGAACTTTGTACGAAAAATAAAGAAGGCATTGCTCAGACAATGCCTTCTTTTCTCTACATCTGAAACCCGCCGCCTATAAAACTTTCAACATCTTTGGCGAAGGGATCGCTTGATCGGTTTATGTAGAATTCAGAACATCACCGATGTCGCTAAAAACGTTGCCTATTGTTGGTGCGATAAAGTTCATTGCCACGATTACCACAATCGCGATTAGCACGATGATCAGTGCATACTCAACCAAACCCTGGGCAAATTCGTTATTTCGGAAATTTGGCATATTACACCAGCCTTAATAAATTAGTATGATTGTTAATCCAAAAAATAGTTTCAGACAAGTCGTTGTCGAAACGTCTTCCCAAATTTACCTTAAATCCATTCTAGCATGGATTTTAATTTAATCAAGCATCAATCTGATCCGCGATATAATTAAGCTATGTCCCGAAAAATTCGATCATTCCGAGCCGATGCAGTTGTATTGAAACACCGCGATCAGGGTGAAGCTGACCGGATGCTGACGGTATATTCTCGCCAGCGAGGGAAATTGCGCGCCCTGGCGAAGGGGGTTCGGAAGACCCGCTCTCGAAAAGCCGGACATGTGGAGCCATTTACAAAGGTAAGTTTACAGCTCGCTACAGGGCGCAACTGGTTCGTGGTCAGCCAGGCAGAGGCACAAGAAACGTACAATAATCTCAGGGAGAGCTTAGAAACCATAGGATTTGCTTCTTATGTGATTGAATTGGTTGATAGGTTTACCTATGAAGAGGAAGAAAACTCTCCGATCTACGACCTCCTAATTCAGACCCTAAAGCGATTGAATGATGGCGATCCGCCTTCCTTGGTGATCCGATATTTTGAAATTCGCCTGCTCGATACTCTCGGGTTTCGACCAGAGCTGAAAAACTGTGTGGTTTCAGGGGAGGAGATCATTGCACAAGACCAATATTTTTCAGCATCACTGGGAGGAGCAATTGCTCCCGCCCATGGAAAAACCCTCGCGGGGGCTACACCGATTTCAATGGCAGCATTGAAATACCTGCGCCATTTTCAACGGAGCAGCTACCAGGACGCCGCCAGGGCGAGGATTCCTCGAGATACTCAACGCGAGCTTGAACTTCTGATGCACTATTACATTACCTATTTATTGGAACGCGGATTGAATACCCCAGCTTTCATGAGGCGGGTGAGTAAAAGGGTATTACCCGATCAAAATCGAGAGCAGATTACGAACAATAAACAAAGGACTGAACTTGAACAATAAAATTGCCTCAATTGTAATTGCTGGAGTGCTGCTCCTGCTGGCGATCCTGCTGATGATCCCCCAAACCAATCAAATCCTCTTCTCTCTTCTCGGGATTGACACCCGCGGCGAATCCGCGGTCCGGAGTGATTTTGATGCTTTTATTCCATTCATCCCAGGATATTTTCCAGAAGGGTTTTATTCAATCTCAGTTGGTTTGGCCTTCGATGAGGCCCCTGATAAAAATACGTACAGTGAATTTTACGCCTCGGATACCCATTTCTATAAAATTATTCAGAGCCAGGGAGAGGGCGTGGAGCCGTTCTTGCCTAGCCCAGATTTGCTCGTGCAGGACAAACCGGCTCAGCTGACAAACCAGTTCGATCTCGACGCTTATCTTGGAGATGACCTGGATTTAAACCAATTTGATACATCAGAGGTTTGGATGCTTTCAGTGGTGATGCGCGAATTAACTGTCCAGGTGATTTCCAACCACTCTTCCGAAGAGGTGATCCGCTTTGCAAACGAGTTAATTCCGCAGCGCTGCACCAGCACGCCTACCCCAGAAAATTAATCAGTTCTTTCCCGGGCACAAAGGAAATAAGGATGGCGAAACAAGTAAAGCAACTCCAGCCACCAAAAGGATGCAGTCGAATATTATTTCGAACGCCAATCTGGTTTTACCGGTTAGGCTTAGGTTGGCTATTTGGCAGACGGATGCTGCTGCTCATACATACCGGCAGGATAAGTGGTCAATCCCGCCAGGCAGTGCTGGAGGTAGTTCAGCACCAGGCTGATAAGAATACTTATATCGTTGCGGTGGGATTTGGTCAAAAATCACAGTGGTACCAGAATCTACTTGTGAACCCGTGGGCCAAGGTTCAGGTTGGTTTGAAAAAGTGGGATGTCGTCGCCGAACAGCTCTCACCACAAGTTGGAGCTGAGGCTTTCAGAGACTTTTGCAAGAATAACCCGGGAGAAGCCAGATTGGCGGGTTTACTTGGCTATGAGGTCGACGGCAGCGAAGAAGATTTTCGGAAAATGGGGGAGATGATGATTTTCATTGGTTTGCAGCCGCGGTAAAAAGGATAAAAGCTTTAAGATTGATACA
>JBDLJU010000256.1:0-4165 GCA_039714215.1 Chloroflexota bacterium
GATCACTCCGGTAGCTCTGGAGCAGGGTTCTACCTTCGCAATCCGCGAGGGCGGCCTGACCGTCGGCGCTGGAATGATCACAGAGATCCTGGACTAAAATAGTATATAATTTAGAGGCATCCCTTCACGGGATGCCTCAAGGAAGTAGTTGATATGTCTGGAAAAAGAGGAAATCGCCCGGTGGTAACTCTGGCTTGCACAGAGTGCCAGGAGCGAAACTACACAACAGAGAAAAACCGCCGCAACGATCCTGGGCGGATTGAACTCAATAAGTACTGCTCTCGCTGCCGCAAGCACCAACTGCACCGCGAGACTAAATAGCTCCGGTTTAACCGGGGCTTAATGTAGGCGAGTAGCTCAATTAGGCAGAGCGACGGTCTCCAAAACCGTAGGCTGCGGGTTCGATTCCTGCCTCGCCTGCCTGGAGAATGGCAACGCCGCAACTCTGCGGCGTTTTGGCCGTCAGGCATTTAGCCTGAAAATAACTTTAAAGGAGCAATCCGTGGCACAAAAACGCACAGCGAAGAAAAGCATTGCGAAAAAGCCATCCAAGAAGGCACCACAAAAACAATCACGCGGGATTGGTTTGTTCTACCGCGAGACTATTGGAGAGCTTAAGAAAGTCAGCTGGCCAACCCGCAGTGAGGCAATCAACCTGACCAAAGTGGTGATCGTCGTAATGATTATCATGTCGATTTTCCTTGGCGGTTTGGATCAGGCATTCTACCGGTTCTTTGAGATCGTGTTTGCTTTATAATATTTTCCAAATCGGCGGGGAACGGGTTTTCCCTGAACTGCCGCTGATTGATTGGTAAAAAACGATGGAAGAAGAAAGACAGGATTTACCCGAAGAGGAAATTGTTCCCGAAGCAGAAGAGATTCTTGATGAGGGGGCCTCTGAAGAGGCCTCGCCAGCAGAAGATCTGCCTGATGAGACCGCGCCTGAGGTAGAAGTACCTGTTGAGGATCTGGTTTCTGAAGAGGCATCGCTAGCTGAAGACCTTCCCGATGAGGCAGCGCCTGAGGTCGAGGCACCCGTTGAGGAAGCGGTCGCCGAGGATGCACCTGTTGAAACTGAGATTCCTGATGCGGAGAGTGCGATCAGCGAAGAAGAAGATGATGATCGTCTTTGGTATGTGGTGCACTGCTACTCTGGCTATGAGAACAAAGTTCGCCATAACCTTGAGCAGCGCATTGAAACCATGGGAATGAAAAACCTGATCTTTGATGTGGTGGTTCCCACCGAAGAAGAAATTGAAGTCAAAGATGGGAAACGACGCACCTTAGAACGTCGTGTGTTCCCTGGTTATATCCTGGTTAACATGATTATGACCGAAGAATCCTGGTACGTGGTCCGCAATACCCCTGGAGTGACCAGCTTTGTGGGGATGGGCAACGAACCGGTTCCCCTGCGACCAGAGGAAGTTTCTTCAATTATTAAAAGAATGGAAGCCGACGCGCCCCGCATCAAAGTCACATTCAAATCTGGGGAACGCGTTCGGATTGTTGATGGCCCATTCAATGATTTCCGCGGCACTGTCGACGAAATCGATATGGAACGGGCAAAAGTTCGAGTAATGGTCAACTTCTTTGGCCGGGAAACCCCGGTGGAGTTGGATTTCTTACAAGTAGAAAAAGCATAATATTTATCAACGTGGGAGGGCGATAACAAGCCCGCTATGCTGACCCTAGATGGGAGGCAACCGTAAGCTGAAAATTCGTTTACGGTCACCACAAAAGGAGACAAAATGGCAAAGAAAGTAAAAGCAGTAATTACCCTGCAGATCGAAGCGGGTAAAGCCAGCCCTGCGCCCCCGATCGGGCCAGCATTGGCTACACATGGTGTAAACATCATGCAGTTCACCAAGGATTACAATGCGCGCACCTCAGGACGGATGGGGCAGGTGCTGCCGGCAAAGATCACAATCTACCAGGACGGGTCTTTCACATTTGTACTGAAAAGCCCTCCCGCCTCAATTCTTCTGAAGAAAGCTGCAGGGATTGAAAAAGGCTCTGGGGTTCCAAACCGAGATATCGTTGGTACCGTGACCAGGACCCAGGTGCGTGAGATTGTAGAAGCTAAAATGAAAGACTTAAATGCAATCGACATGGAAGGCGCAATGCGCCAGATTGAAGGCACTGCCCGCAATATGGGCATCCGCGTTGTAGAAGACTAAATTGCTAGCAAAGTGGGAGGGCGCCAGGTAAAAACCTGATTGCTGCCCGAAACTGCGAGTGCAGAACAAACTGTATTCGCACTACCACGAAGGAGATCACATGGCTAAACCAGGAAAAAAATATCGCGCTTCATTAGAATTGATCGATCGAGATAAAGCTTACTCCCCAGTTGAAGCGATTGAACTAACCAAGAAAACTGCAAAAACCACCTTTGATTCCACCGTTGAGGTTCATATCCGTTTGGGTGTTGACCCTCGACATGCAGATCAACAGGTGCGTGACGTTGTTGTCCTTCCCCACGGTTTGGGCAAGACTGTTCGCGTGGTGGTTTTCGCACAGGGTGATGCTGCCCGTATTGCCCGAGATGCTGGGGCAGATTTTGTAGCTGATGATGATGAGATCATCAAGAAAATTCAGGGCGGCTGGACAGGATTTGATGTCGCCATTGCTACCCCGGATATGATGGGCACTGTCGGCCGTTTAGGGCGAACGCTTGGCCCACGAGGTTTAATGCCGAACCCTAAGACCGGTACGGTAGTAAGTGAAGATCACCTCCCCCGGGCAATCAACGAGGTCAAAGCTGGCCGGGTTGAGTTCCGCGTTGACAAAACTGCCAACCTGCACGTTTCAATTGGTAAAGCTTCTTTTGAGGCAGACAAACTGGCTGAAAATTTTTCGACGCTTATCCAGGCTGTCCGCAAAGTGCGCCCAGCAGCAGCAAAGGGTGCTTATATGGAGAAAATTGTATTAACTTCAACAATGGGACCTGGGATTAAAGTGGACGTAAACCAGGCAATTGCTATGGAAGTTTCTGAGTAAATCGGGTACAATACCCGTTTGAAAACGCCTTCGCCAAAGACAGCAGGTGGCGGGGCAAGTTCTTAGAGCTTGCCAATCGTCTTAATTCCCTGCCGAGGTGGAGACTTGGATAGTAAATTACGCGAGCAGCAATGCCGCGAAGCTACTGAGAAGTCTTTGCCTGATTTGAAGGCAAAGACTTTTATTTTTGAAAGGAGGTATGCTCGTTGGCACTAACAAAAGAACGTAAAGAACAAATTCAAGCCCAGTACAAAACCTGGATCGAAGACAGCCAGGGAGTGGTGCTCACTGAATACACCGGTTTAACCATGACAATGATCGACGAATTGCGCGCTCAGGTGCGTGAAATCGGTGGTGAGTTCCATGTGATCAAAAATACTTTAGGTAAACGTGCCTTTGATGAAGCCGGATACAATGCTCCTGATGAGTATTGGATTGGCAGCACCGCTTTAGGTATCGCATTTGAAGATGCACCCGGGGTTGCTAAGGCTATCAAGGATTTTGGTAAAGACAGACCGATGATCAAAATCAAGGGCGGCTTGATGGATGGCGAATTGGTCCCAGCATCCATGATAATGGCCCTGGCCGATCTTCCACCGCTGCCAGTGGTACGTGGACAGCTGCTGGGCGTGATTTCTGCCCCGGCAACAAAGTTGGCTCGCATAATCGGCGAACCCGGACGCTCTTTGGCCCAGGTGGTCAAAGCGCACGCAGACTCAGCTGCTGCGTAAATTCCTTTTTAGGCTAGCGCCTGGAAGAATAATGGCTGAATTAAAATAAAAAATATACCTCTAAAGGAGATTTAAACAATGGCTGATTTAGATAAATTGGTGCAAGAACTTGGCAAACTAACTGTGATTGAGGCTGCCGAATTAGTAAGCAAGCTGGAAGAAGAGTGGGGCGTTTCCGCCGCTGCTCCTGTAGCTGTTGCCGCCGCTGGTGGCGCCGCTGCTGAGGCTGTTGAAGAGAAGACCGAATTTGACGTCGTGATCAAAGAAGCTGGCCCCAAGAAAATCGAGGTCATCAAAGTGATCCGCCAGCTGACCAGCCTTGGGCTCAAAGAAGCCAAGGAAATGGCAGAAACCGCAGGCTCCAAGGTTATGGAGCAGGTTGGCAAAGATGCCGCTGAAGAATCCAAGAAGAAATTGGAAGAAGCCGGCGCAGTTGT
>JBDLJU010000257.1:0-4100 GCA_039714215.1 Chloroflexota bacterium
TCCCAAGCTTGTACAAATAATCCATAAATGTTTGATAATCTGTATTAATCATGCAATCCAAGGAGAAATTTCCTGAAACATTAAGATCACATGAAATATGTGAATCTGATTCTCCATCACCATCAAGATCATGGTTGAGTTGGGTATTTGAACCCCCGTTATTCTCATCTCCTCCATAACCATCATTATCCCAACACTCTTGGCTTGGGAGACAAACATCATCATCGTTTTCGCCTGTTGGCACATGCCCGCTCGGATCAATATACTTGACAGGGTTGTTATATGCGTATGAAAAGCGGTTCCAGCTCTGACTGTTCGTCGCGCCGGGGATGATCGAGTCTGGCTGTGTGAACCGCCCCAGCGAGCTGGAATAAAAGCGTGCTTGGTAGTCCATCAACTTAATGTAAGCGTAGTTACGTTGTCCTGTGTAACCCATGTCGGTGAAACCATCCTGGCCTTCGTTAACAAACGATCCAACATCGGTGCGCACCTCGCCAAACGGCAGGTAGCGCTGCCAGGAGAGTACGTCGGTGGTGCCATCCATCAAGTCATCCAACACCATCACGGTTGAACCGAGGTGGTCGGTGATGAAATACTCCAGCTCTGTGGTCGTGCCATCGTATACAGATTTTGCTACCCGCATCCCGGCGATTGAATAGTGTTTGGTAGTTGTTAGATTTGTTCCATCATTTTCCACTTCCACCATGCCACCCATGAAGAACATCCTGGTAGAGATCACGGTTGATCCCTGTTTGTATACTTCCATCACACGGACACCGTCGCCGTTGTAGGTGAAGGTCCATGTATCAGTCACGGTTCCGGGGGTCGCGCATACAGTACCACTATACTTCATGATTGAGGCCAGGCGGTTCTCAGCATTGTAGGTATGTTCGAATATCTCAAACACTGGAACTTCTAGATCAGGATTCCACTCACAGCGAGAGGTCATATTGCCATTGCCGTCATAGGCATACATGTCTGTTTTGGTTGGGCCTCCCACTTCCTGCTTGCGAGCAACACCGGTGACTGCAGTAAAATCTGTTTGGAATGATCTTAGCAGGTGCTGCCGGTTAACCAATATGGGGAACGGATGGATAATCCGCAAAATGCCGCTTGACAGGATCAAGCTGGGCGCCGGGTGTTTGCAGGATTAAGAGAAACTCCGCGGGCTGCTCATAAGGATTACGCCACAAGTGCGGCAGGTGCGCTTCGAAGAGCAAAAAATCGCCTTCTTCGATCGCATAGCTTTGTCCATCAATATAATATTCAAATTTCCCTTTTAAGCAGTAAACGACTTCATGCCCGGTGTGGATCACCTGCCGGTCGCCGCTGCTTGAATTGGGGGCCAGCCGGATCAGAAAAGGTTCCATTTCCTGCCCGTGCAGCCGCCCGCCTACGGTCTCGATGTTGACTCCCTGGCTGTCCATACTGCGCCGATCCCCAGCCGGGATGTGGAGCACATTCTTTACCGCGGCCTCCTCGAAAAAGAAGCTGATCCGCACATCAAGCGCGGTGGCCAATGCCTGCAAGGTAGAGACGCTCGGTGAAATCTCTTCCCGCTCGATCAGGCTGATTGAATTTTGAGAAATCCCCGCCAATTCTGCCAGCGAGCGTTGTGATAGTCTGCGTTCGTCGCGCAGGTGGCGCAGTCGGTTACCCAGAGAATTTTCTTGTGTCATCTTGATCGTGATCCTTATTGATCAAAACTTCGTTTCGATCAAAAGAGTGGTTTGCCAGGCAGTCTAAAGGCTAATTCGTAGTTCATCATACCAAACTAAGAATAAACGCACAACACAAAATTCAGTGTTTTTTTGCGAGTTTTGATCAACATCGCGCTGCCGATCAGCAGGCACCCTTTGCATAAATCCGAATTTTCAGCGTTGAACCGTAAAATTTTCATATTTCACAATAAAAGGTATCATTTCATGATATATTTCTTCTTTATTACCAATATATTGGTTGACATGCCGCTTGATTATGTTAGAATGCCAGTTGTCTAAATTGACTTTGGTCATTTTCTCTGGCGATTAACGAAGGCGTTCGTTTCTAACCAGATCGATTAAAAATGTATTGAACCTTCTAGGAGGCAAATCTATGCAAAGAAAGAAAAATCCCATCAAGGTGATCTCAACCGGGTTGATCATGCTGGCAATTTCCGCCACGATCTGGTTGGCATCTGCCACGCCCGCCAACGCCCAATGCGGTTCGCAGGCTTCATCATGCAAAAACTGTCATGAAGTGCAGGGCGAGATGCCGGTGAATAACGACGGCTCAGCCTGGCACACTTCCCATGCTTTCGGCGATTTCTGCTATATCTGTCACGCTGGCAACAACCAGGCAACCGATATCGGTGAAGCCCACACAGGCATGGTCCCCCCGCTTACCGATATTCAAGCGTCCTGCCAGCAATGCCACTACGAGGATCTGGAAGAACGCGCCCAGGTCTATGCGGATGTATTGGGGGTCTCCCTCAACCAAGATGCTGCCCCCGCGGAAGAAACCACGTCTGACCCGGGTGCTGCTGAGGTATCGACAGGGATTGGATTGATGGCTCCCACCGATATAGAAGTCGATGACCCTAACCTGGTCGATTATGTCCAGCGCTACAACACGATTGTTTTGGGAGAGAAACCCATTGATCTTGGCAACCTGATCGTTGTCGGACTGATCGGTGTCGTCATTTTAGGCGGCGGCGCATTTGTGATCCACAACGAAGGCTGGGCCGGGGTGGATTATCAGCAGGTTGATGAGTACCCGGCTGAGCTGGTTGAATTGCTCCCCGCAGTCTCCCGCCTGTCCCCCACCGCCCGCAAGAATTTACAGCAAATTCTTTCTGATCCCAAGCAAGCTGATCAGATCCTCTCAAAGATAGAGGTTCCTAAGGAGTAGCCATGAAGAAAATTTTTGCTTATATCAAAAAGGATGTGTGGTCTCCCTACATCGCTGGGATTGTACTCGGCATTGTCGGGATCCTCGCCGTGTGGCTGAGCAACAGCCTGCTGGGCGCATCTGGCACCTTTGAAAATTTTGCCGGGATGGTCGGCCAGGCAGCTGCCCCCCAGCTGTTCGATAACATCTATTTCAATTTCATCATGCCCCCAGGGATCAGCTGGAGCCTGGTGCTCTTTATCGGTACTTTCTTTGGCGGATTGATCGGCGCAGCCACCAGCAAAACCCTGCTCTGGGGTAAGCGCGAGTCGGTTAACAGTGATCCGCAGTGGAAACGCATTTTCGGGCAGCAGACCTGGAAGCGCTGGCTGTGGGCCTTCATTGGGGCGATTATCCTGGAATATGGCGCCGGGATTGCCGGCGGCTGCACCAGCGGCCTGGCAATATCTGGTGGCATGCTCCTCGCCCCGTCTGCCTTTATCTTCATCGGTGGGATGTTCGCATCGGGCATCATCACCGCCCTTATCATTTATCGAGCGAGGTATTAACCATGTTGAATTATTCGATTGCACTCGGTCTTGGCGTGCTCTTCGGTTTCTCTTTGAACAAAGCTGGACTGACCAAGTACAGCAAGATCGTCAATGTCTTTAGGTTTACCGACCTGGCAGTTCTGAAATTCATGATGACTGCCCTGATCATCTCGATGACCGGGCTGTACTCCCTGCGCGGGTTGGGTCTGATCACCTTCCCCGCCGTGCCTGCCACCTACGTGGTTGGCAACCTGGTTGGCGGATTGATCTTCGGAGTCGGAATGGCATTATCCGGGTATTGACCGGGAACCTGCGCCGCCGGGAGCGGCGAAGGCAAGTTAGATTATCTAATCCCTGGTTTCCTCGGATTTTTTGTTGGAGCGGTTTTGTTCGGGCTCACCTACCAGCAGGTCTTCCCACAGATTTCAGCATTGGCCAACTTCGGCAATGTGATCATCCCCGAATTGTGGAAACTGAAACCTTATCTGGTGATCATCCTCTTTACGTTGATCTCCCTGCTCCTCTTTTATTTCCTTGACCGGGCCGGAATGCAGCGGACGGAAAAAGGCGAGTAACCAGCAATCAGAACCCTGATCTAAAGGCATTACTGCTGATCGGGATCAAACTGAAAGAGTAAACGGAGATATTTATGAGGAATCCAATCTCACGACGAGATTTTCT
>JBDLJU010000258.1:0-4051 GCA_039714215.1 Chloroflexota bacterium
CCGTATGACACGTATAACATACAGCGAGGGTTGCGCTCGTTACCGGACTTAACCGGACACCTCACGGCACGAGCTGACGACAGCCATGCATCACCTGTAATGGCTCTCCGAAGAGTCGGTCACCTTTCGGTTTCCTACCACCAATATGTCAAGCCCAGGTAAGGTTCTTCGCGTAGCATCGAATTAAACCACACGCTCCGCTGCTTGTGCGGGGACCCGTCAATTCCTTTGAGTTTTAACCTTGCGGTCGTAATCCCCAGGCGGTAGACTTATCGCGTTAGCTACGGCACTGATGGCTTTTACCCCACCAACACCAAGTCTACATCGTTTACGGCTAGGACTACCGGGGTTTCTAATCCCGTTCGCTCCCCTAGCTTTCGCGTCTGAGCGTCAGGAACGGCCCAGGAGGCCGCCTTCGCCACTGGTGTTCCTCCAGGTATCTACGCATTTCACCGCTACACCTGGAATTCCACCTCCCTCTACCGTCCTCTAGTCTGGCAGTTTTGAATGGCCTCTCCAGGTTGAGCCTGGAGCTTTCATATCCAACTTACCAAACCGCCTACACGCGCTTTACGCCCAATAAATCCGGATAACGTTCGAATCCTACGTGTTACCGCGGCTGCTGGCACGTAGTTGGCCGATCCTTATTCACGTGGTACCGTCCTTCCTCTTCCCACGTAAAAGCACTTTACAACCCGAAGGCCTTCATCGTGCACGCGGCGTTGCTGCCTCAGACTTTCGTCCATTGGGCAATATTCCCTACTGCTGCCACCCGTAGGTGTATGGTCCGTGTTTCAGTACCATTGTGGGGGGCCACCCTCTCAGGTCCCCTACCCGTCATTGCCTTGGTAGGCCATTACCCTACCAACTAGCTGATGGGACGCAGGCTCCTCCCGAAGCGAATAAATCCTTTAGACATGGGTTTCTAAAACCCATGACACTATGAGGTATTAGCAATTCTTTCGAACTGTTATTCCTCACTTCGGGGCAGATCACCAACGCGTTACTCACCCGTTCGCCACTAGGAACTCCCGATACAAGTACCAGGGTCCTCGTTCGACTTGCATGTATTAAGCACGCCGCCAACGTTCATCCTGAGCCAGGATCAAACTCTCCGTAGAAAAATTTCTCACATCATATTTCAGATGTGTTAGGTCCGTTTTATCTACGGCATTGAGCACAAGCTTTTGATAAACCTTTCTGTCACTTTTCAATTGTTAAGGTGCTGCGAGCAAACGAGCCGAATTCTATCAGCCCACTGGTATCCTGTCAAGGAATTTTACAGACTAAAAGCCCGATGCCCTTGATCTCGTCATGACATCGGCCTTTGTGCTGTTTTGCTCTTTTTTTATCGATCTGCTGTGTTTTGTAGCGAGATCGTGCCAGGAGTATGATTATATCGCTTTCTCTAAATCCGTCAAGGGTTTAATCGCAAATTGGGGTACCAATTTCGAAGATTCGTGCCTTTTTAAGCCAGATTCGGGATGATTCACCAAGATTCAGTAGAATCATGCAGCAGCTATTGACCAAAGATAATCCAAAGCTTGATCGCCACCTCAGCAAGCACCAGCAAGCTGCCCAGCACCACACCTGCCCAGGCGACAAATTTCGGTTTGTATTTCGATGCCACGGACGAAATACTCAAGCCCAAACCAACAATTCCCAGGCCGAGAGCAACCCCGCCAACCAGGTCAAAGATGTTCCAAACAGAATCGGAGAGCGTGGACGCAGCCTGAGATTCATCATAGGCCACCACCAACGCAACAAACACTGCCAACCACACCCCAACGTAAACTACCAATCCCAACCCGCTGAGCAAGCCGCCAGCCCAGGGGAATAATTTTGGCGCCCGACCAACCTTGTAATCAGCCGGAATCTCTTCCAAGGAGTTAAGATGCTGGAGCTCATAATCCCGGTAACGGCGATATTTCTTAAATAACATTACACCCAAGTAAATTTGGTAGGCCCCAAAAAAGGTCCATAAGCCAACGTCCAGGGACATGATATTTGAGATCCCAACCCAGATCAAGGTTACCGCATACATAATGAACATGGATGCTTCTTTAAAGATGAATGATAAACCGCCGACAGCCAACAGTGTGACGCCCCAACCTGGATTTAGAAACCCAGAGGCAATAATATGGACAACACCCAGGATCAGCGAGGAGCGCCCCCAGGAGGCAATCTCGTTGAGCATCGTGGCATGTCCGATCGAATCAGCACTACGCTCAGGAGGAGCTAGCTCTACACTTTGCTCCGATTGATTTATTTCCTGGTCCAGCAAATCCGGCACTAATTCTGGTTCAGGACCGATATAGACACTCGAATACCAGTTCATTAACCTGTTATGCTGGTCCGTGGGAACGACAAACCAAAAAACTTTGCGGGCAGAAACAATCCTGATCGTGATTGTTTTTCGTAGTTCCTCAGCATACCAATAAATTCTATTGTCTTGAAAACTTGAAGACTGGGGAGTTTCAACAGCCTTTGTAATCCTACTCCCCAATCGAGCAGAACAATACTTCATGGTTTGTTCGGTTTGATCAAATTCTACCCATTCATAAAATCGAGTGCGAAATATGATGCCAACAAGAAAAATACTCAGCCCAATAAATAAAAGGCCAGAGGTAGCTACCTTAAAATTGATCCAAAAAAATAAGCCCAAAAACAAAAAGATAAGAGCAAAGCTTGTGCTCATACCCACCTTTAGCATTCCATCAGTTTTCAAGTGAAGCTTGACAACCGAATTGCCATAGTCGATATCCTTTACGATTCTTTTAATATGCGATTTCATGATTTGACTTTCTCCCTTTCCTTATTAATTGGCTTTACTCCATCTCCTGACGCCCGGAGAGGGCGCGCAGCAGGGTGTTTTGATCGGCGTATTCCAGGTCACCGCCAATCGGCAGGCCGCGGGCCAGGCGGGTGATGCTCAATCCCGGGCGGGTCAGCTGCTGGCTGACAAACATGGCAGTGGCGTCGCCTTCCATGCTGGGGTTGGTGGCGATGATGATCTCTTCAATCCCGCCGGTCTCCACACGCTGAACCAGCTCAGCAACCTTGATGTCCTCTGGGCCAACCCCCTCGATCGGGGAGAGGGCGCCATGCAGTACGTGGTAATGCCCCTGGTAGCCGCCAGTGCGCTCCAGGGCGAGCACATCGAGCGGTTCCTCAACCACGCAGATCAGGCTGGCGTCCCGCTGGGGATGGTCGCAGATCTCGCATAGGGTACGGTCGGCGGTGGTGATGTTGTGGCACTGCTCGCAGTAGCCAGTATTTTCTTTGAGATCGGTGAGCGCATCGGCCAGGTCGACGGAAAGCGTTTCCGCGCTGCGCAGCAAATAAAAGGTCAGCCGCGATGCGGTTTTTGGACCCACGCCGGGCAAGCGGGAAAAGGCATCGATCAGGCGTTGGACGGGTTCGGGGATCAGCATAAGGTATCCATGAGGTTACTCGGCGGAGGGATCTCCGGAGATCGGTTTCAATCGGGAAGCGATTAATTCCCGGGAAGCCTCGAGCGCATTGTTAATCGCCAACTGCAGCATGCCCTGCAGCATCTCTACATCCCCGGCAGTCAACAGCTCAGGAGAGACCTGCACCTGGACGCATTTTTGCTCTCCAGATAAGGTCACCTGCACTGCCCCACTCCCCGCTGACCCGACGGCGGTCTCGCCTTCGAGATCGAGCTGGGCAGACACCAGGGTCTGCTGCAGCGCGTTGAGCTCTTCCAGCATCCCTTTAGGTAAATTTTGTAGTTTAGACATCTGTGGGGCTCCTTCCAGAGAGGAACTTATTCCTCAGACTGCGAACCCAAATCGTTGACGTCGACAATTGTGCCGCCCAGTCGCATCGCCGCCGCCACCCGCCCGGAGCTGTCCAGCCCCTCAGGCAGCGAACCGCTCCCGCCGCTGACGGCACAGCGCACCTCAACCGGCTTGCCGAGGACTTTTTCGGCAGCCTGCTTCACATGCGCTAAATGTGTTTCCTGCTCCATTTTATTTTTAAGCAGCTCGCTGGTGAAATATAAATGCAGGATCTCATCCTTCCAGGC
>JBDLJU010000259.1:0-4046 GCA_039714215.1 Chloroflexota bacterium
CTCGATTTCACCAGCGACCAGGCCAAGTTAGGCAAACCGGTTGCCAGCGATCTGCGTCAGGGTTTGGTGACTTTACCTGCGCTGCTCTATTTGGAAATGCAGCCTGACGATGAAGACATGCTGACGCTGCAGAAAGCGGGGTACGTCGAAGAAGACCGCATCGACCGTCTGGTGAATGCCATTCGGGAGAGCGGGGCAATTACCAGCGCCCTTAATGAAGCTGGGAAATATATCCAGCGCAGCCTCGACGCGCTCAAGGGAATGCCGGAAAGTAAGGAACGCAAGAAGCTCGAGGAGATGGCCTCATTTGTGATTGACCGCCACCTGTAAATTTTTAGCATGAAATATGTACTATCGAGCAGCTTGACGCTCGATAGTTTTTAATCGAACTTAATCCGATCAAAAAAAGACCAGCACAGGCTGGTCTCTTTTAATATTAATTTTAAAATACGCTTAGTCTTTAGGCAGATATTCGTCGACGCTGTGCTTGACCGCATAGGCGGCCGCCTCAGAACGGGTTTTCAGGTTGAGCTTGCTGAGGATCGAGCTGACGTAGTTGCGCACGGTTTTCTCACTGAGAAAGATATCGGCGGCGATTCCTTTGTTGGTTTTCCCTTCGGAAATCAAAGAAAGGATCCGGATTTCTTGATCGCTGAGTGTCGCAAATGCTTCATCTGTTGCTTTCTTGGATGCTTCCCGGACACGTTTGAAAACTTTCTGGGTCAAAGCGGGGTCCAGCAGGGCCTCGTTGCGCCCGATCGCATCCAACGCGTTGACCAGATCATCGCTCCCAATTTGTTTCAAGATATAGCCGTATGCGCCGGCATTGATCGCATCGAAAAGCAGATCATCTTCTGCGTAGGAGGTCAGCATGATGATCTTGGTTTCCGGAAGCTGTTCGATGATCTCTTTGGTGGCTTCGATCCCGCTTTTCCCCGGCAGGCGGATATCCATGATGATTACATCAGGATGGTATTCTAATGCGGTAGCAACTGCCTCATCTGCACCAGCAGCTTCAGCAACTACTTCGTATGTGGGGTAGCTTGATAAAAGGGCTTTGATCCCTAATCTTACAACTTCATGGTCGTCGACGAGCATTATTTTGAGCATAGTGGTTTGACCCTAATTCGTAATCCAGCTATAATTCTGCTTGGCAATGTCCGAATTATAGCATAGTTAGCGGAGAACAGATGAGCAAGCGCTTACTGCGATGGTTAACCGTTTTTATTCCTGTGGGGTTTGTCTTTGCTTTGATGTTCCTGGAAAAGAATTTATGGCATGATAGATACATCTGGCTCAATTATCTGGTGATCTTGATCTTCCTGCTGATTGGCACCCTGCTCTTTTCAAATTGGGTTTTCCAGTTGATCGATCAGCGCGAAAGCGAGATCCACAGACGCGCCTCTCAGCTGGAAGCGCTGAATCTGGCCTCGCTGGCATTGATCACCGAGTTGGACCTCGGGCTGGTACTGCAAAAGGTGGTTGACCTGAGCCGAGAGCTGGTTTCTTCACGCTACGGTGCACTGGGCGTATTGAGCCAGGAAGGTGCCCGGTTTGAACAGTTTGTTACTTCGGGGATCACCGAGGAAGAGCGAAAGCTGATCGGTAGGCCGCCAGAGGGGCTTGGGATTTTCAAGCTGCTGATTGAACGCGGCGAATCAATGATTGTCGATAACGTGCCCAATTACCATGCGCATGCCGGTTTTCCAGAGAATCATCCTGTAATGCGGTCGCTGCTCGGCGTGCCGATTAAAACCAAGGGCAAAGTAATTGGGGACCTTTATCTTGTCGAAAAAATTGATCCTTATAACCAGGACAGCTCGGAGGTCATCCCGTTCAACGAAGAGGATAAACACATCCTCGAAATGTTTGCCACCCAGGCAGCCATTGCAATTGAGAATGCCCGCCTGTACCGTCAGGTGCAGCAGCTCGCCATTTTGGAAGAGCGCCAGCGTTTTGGGATGGACCTGCATGACGGCGTGATCCAGTCCATTTATGCGGTCGGCTTGATGTTAGAGGATATCCAGAGGCGGATCGACAGCGAACCAGACGGCGCGAAAGATGGAATTTTCATCGCGATCCGCTCACTGAACACGGCGATCAGCGATATTCGCAACTACATCCTGGATTTACGCCCGCAGCATTTCCAGGGACGGGACATTGTTCAGGGGATGGAGGAGCTTTCCCGTGCGCTGCGCGCAAACACCTTTATGACCGTCTCGATGGATGTGAAAAATATCGATTCCAGCGACCTCACTCCCGAACAGACGGTCGAAATTTTGCACATTGCTCAGGAAGCGCTCTCGAATGTGCAGAAGCATGCCAAAGCCAGCGAAGTCAACATTGTTTTAAATATCGAAGGTCGAGACCTGCAGTTAGAAATTATGGACAATGGGGTTTCTATCGTTCCAAAAGACCTGCAGCGCTCCCGGGGGAATGGCTTGCGGAATATGCAGGACCGGGCAGCTTCATTGAATGGGGATATCCGGGTTATTCCCCAGCCTGAAGGCGGCACGGTTGTCCGCCTGGTCGTGCCCATGCCTTAGGCGGGCAATCTGGCGGGAATCCGTTTTTTTGCGGCGCTCCTCAATTAAAAGAATCTATTCGTTTCCAGCCATGAAAATATCAGGTTTTTGGCAGTCCCTATACCTGAAATCTTATTTTAAGGAATATCGGGAAGGGATGTTTGTCACCTAACAGGCGGTACATCTGCCCCTTCGCTGCTTTTTATGGGTTGGCTATACTTCAATAAAGCATTTTTTATTGGTGGTTGTTTTTTTTTAATTATTGTCGAAAGATGAGAGAAATGGTCGTGAATGTGGAGAGCCGGTTGAGAATTTTGATAGTGGACAACCACACCGAGGTGTTAAAGCAGATTGAAACCCGCCTTGCGTACGAGAAAGATTTTGAGGTATGCGGCAGTGCTTCAATCTCGGAAGTCGCTCGCTATGTGATGGACTGCCGCCCTGACGTGCTCTTAATTGATCCCTATGTCAACAAAGCCTACCGCTATGACGCCATCCGCCTGGCGAAGAAGATCCTGCCGGATATGACTGTCGTGGTGCTTACCGCTGTGGTTGATAAGGCCGCCGAGATGAAGTTGAAGCACGATGGCGTCACCAGCATCCTCGAAAAAGGCGGCGACTCCTCTGAGCTGGTCGATGCGATCCGTGGGATTCTTGTTGAAAAAGCCAAAAGCAGCTGAATAACTGAAATTGTCTAAAAAAAAACCAGCCGCCTGGAAACAGGCGGCTGTTCTGATTCTTGCTTCTCTGGGATCAGATGATCACCTTTACTTGCGTACCAGCTCCATTTTTGATCCAATCCTCATGCGTACTGAGCGGGGTTGACCAGCGCCAGATCCACCTGGCTTCATCGGGGCGCATATTCACACAGCCATGGCTCATCTCGATGCCGTAGTTATCGTGCCAGTAGCAGCCGTGGAAGGCCACCCCGGTTTTGGTAAAGTAGCACGGCCAGGGAATCCCAGGGAGTTCGTAGGCGGTAATGTCGTTGGTCAGAGCGCCGTTGCCCATGTGCCGCACCGGCATTTTGATATCAATCCTGAAATCTCCCAACGGGGTGATCGTAGAGATACCGTTGCCGCCGCGCCGGTAGGGGACTCCGGTCGAGACGTCGGTGTGGAAGACCTCATCTTTCCCCTCAAAAGCAGTCACGGTTTGCAGCGTGCGGTTGACCACCAGCAGCTTGTCTTCCTCGGGCACATCGGGAGACAGCGGGGTGAGCTCCTCGGGCTGGATCAGGCGGAGATGGCTGGCAGGCACATAATAGATCACCCGCAGCAGATCATCCTCGATGCCGTACCATGGCTGACCGTTTGGGCCGAAATCAATTTTCTTGACCCAATGGATCGATTGGTAGTACAGGCGGTATACCGGCTTCCAGCCGAGGGCATCGGTGTGGAAGAAAGCCAGCGAGATCGGCACAGTCACTTCCGCCAGCTGACCGCTGGCGGGGATCACATAGCTGATTTCGTTGGGGCGTGATTCCACCATCTGCATCCGTGAGCTGTGGATGTATCCCGC
>JBDLJU010000260.1:0-4042 GCA_039714215.1 Chloroflexota bacterium
AGCTCGGCAATGTGATTGCCAAAAGCTGGCTTGGGAAACTCGGAGACCGGCTTGAAGGGATCATCCAACTTAACCAGACCCTGCAGGACCACGCCTTCGTACTCCAGGAAGCAGTCGAGCAGAGTAAATACCTGATGAGTCCAATCGAAGAAGACCTCGCCGGTCAACTTTCGATCAGCGGGGCAATTGCCTGGTCAAAGCTGCAGGGAGATATTGTCTCCCAACTGAAATGGGAAATTGAAGACGAGGATGGTAAGGTTCAGCAGCTCCCGATTACTGCGATCATCAATTTCCGCGACAGCGAGAGCGAAGTCATGCGCCGTCGAGGCTACGAAGCTGAAATGGCCGCCTGGAAATCCGTCGAGGTCCCACTCGCCGCCGCACTGAATGGTGTCAAGGGCTACCAGGTAACTGTTGATAAGCGCCGCGGCCGCAAGGATTTTGTACATGCCTCAGTAGACCAGGCCCGGATCGACCACGAAACCCTGGAGGCGATGCTTGCCGCCATGAAAGATTCCTTCCCGGTGGCAAGAAAATACTTCAAAGCTAAAGCCAAACGCCTGGGCAAGAAGCAGCTCCCCTGGTGGGATTTATTCGCTCCTTTAGGCAAGATGGAACGCACCTTCACCTACCCCGAAGCCCAGCAATTCGTGCTTGAGAATTTCGCCAATTTCTCTGAGGAGCTGGCGGAATTTGCCAATACTTCCTTCAAGAAAAATTGGATCGATGTGGGCCCACGGGAAGGCAAGAGTGCCGGCGCATTCTGCATGGGGATTCCTGGGGTTCAGGAATCCCGGATTATGCTCAACTTTGAAGAAAACCTGAATTGGGTCTTCACCCTGGCGCACGAGCTGGGTCATGGCTACCACGACCACTGCCTCAACAAGAAGCCGATCTTGCAGCAGACCACCCCAATGACCCTCGCCGAAACCGCCTCGATCATGTGTGAGACCCTGGTGACCGAATCAGCGCTTAAATTAGCGGCCAATAAAGACGAAGAACTGGCGATCCTTGAGAATGCGCTCAATGGTGATTCACAATTGATCGCCGATATCTACTCACGCTACCTGTTTGAGACCGAGGTGTTCAACCGCCGCTCGAAAGCAGAGCTTTCCGCCGAAGAGTTCAGCGAGATCATGGAATGGGCGCAAACAGAAACCTACGGTGACGGACTGGATCCCAACTACCGGCAGCCGTATATGTGGACCTGGAAACCGCATTACTATTTCCATGGCCTGGCATTCTACAACTACCCTTACACCTTCGGGATGTTGTTCGCCACCGGGCTGTACGCCATCTACCTGGAGCGCGGCGCAGACTTTGTGGCTGATTACAAGAACCTGCTCGCCAGCACCGGGATGGGCACCGCTGCCGATCTGGCCTCCCGCTTCGACATCGACCTGCGCAGCCCAGCCTTTTGGGAAGGCAGCCTCAAAGTCATGGAGCAGCGCGTGGAGCGTTATGTAAAGCTGTAGAATTTACCCCATCAAAGCGAAGCTTTGCTTCAACCATCAGGCCCGGGATTCACATCGTGAACTCCGGGCTTTTTTCTTCCCGTCAATTCACGCACAAAAGGTCTGATAAAATTGCCAGATAATTTCACAATAATCAAGCGAATGTACGCCGCATCAGGAGGACCACCTTGACTGAAAAAACCGCACTCCCCCGTTGGGACATGACCAACGTCTACCCCAGCCTGGACTCCAAAGAACTGGAGCAAGGCATCCAGCAGTTCACCCAAATGGTCGCTGACCTGGACCAATATTTGACCGACCACAAAATTGATCCCACCCAGCCGATTGCTGAAACCGACAACCAAAAACTGGCCGGCACGATTGCCGGTTTTGTCGACCTGATCAATCAGACCAGCGTGCTGCAGCAGACCATCCGGGCCTACCTGAATTCGTTTATTTCAACCGATTCATACAATCCGGAACCCCAGAGAATGCTTTCCTCGCTGGAGCCGTCCTTTGTTAAGCTCTACCAGCAAGGCAGCGTGATCTTCACCAGCTGGCTGGGAAAACTCGGGGACCAGCTCAAAGAGATCATTCCGCTGCACCCCACGCTTGAAAGCCACGCCTTCCCGCTGCAGGAGGCTGCAGAACAGAGCCAGTATATGATGACTCCCGGTGAAGAACAGCTCGCCGGTGAACTTGGCCTCAGCGGGGCCACCGCCTGGGGTAAACTGCAGGGCAACCTCACCTCTCAGCTCAGCTGGGAACTGAAAGATGAGAATAGTGAAATTACACAGATGCCGATCACCGCGATCATCAACCTGCGCAACCACCCGAATGAAACCATGCGCCACCGCGGCTACGAAGCAGAATTGGCTGCCTGGGAGACGGTGGAAACCCCGCTAGCCGCCGCAATGAACGGGATCAAAGGCCACCAGCTGACAGTCTATAAACACCGCGGGCGCGAAGATTACCTGCACAAATCACTCTCCCAGGCCCGGATTGACCGCGAAACCCTGGATGCGATGATGGAAGCGATGAAAAATTCCTTCCCCATGTTCCGCAAGTACTTCAAAGCCAAAGCCCAGCGCCTGGGGAAAGACTCCCTCCCCTGGTGGGATATCCTTGCTCCGATGGGTAAAATGGAACGCAGTTTCTCCTACCCCGAAGCACAGCAGTTTGTGCTGGAAAACTTTGCTAAATTCTCCGAGGAACTCGCCGATTTCGCCGACAACGCCTTCAAGAAAAACTGGGTTGATGTGGGTCCGCGCAAGGGCAAACGAGCTGGCGCGTTCTGTATGGGAGTTCCTGCGGTGGGAGAATCCCGGGTGCTCCTCAATTTCGAAGAAAACCTCGACTGGGTCTTTACCCTGGCCCACGAGCTTGGTCACGGGTACCACAACTCCTGCCTGAGGGATAAAACCCCCATGCAGCGTCAAACCCCAATGACCCTCGCCGAGACCGCCTCAATTATGTGTGAGACGATCGTGACCAACGCGGCAATCGCGATTGCCGCTAACCCTGAGGAGAAGCTCGCCATCCTCGAGACTTCGATCATGGGTAATGCCCAGGTGGTCGTCGATATCTACTCCCGCTTCCTATTCGAGACTGAAGTATTTGAGCGCCGCGCCAAGGCAGAACTCTCCGCAGATGAGCTGAACGAGATCATGGAATGGGCACAAGGAGAAACTTACGGGGATGCCCTCGACCCCAATTACCGCCAAAAATACATGTGGACCTGGAAGCCGCACTACTACTATGCCGGACTGGCATTCTACAATTACCCCTACGCCTTTGGAATGCTGTTTGGCACCGGCCTGTACGCCATCTACCAGGAACGCGGGGATGATTTTATTGAGGAATATAACCACCTGCTCGCCAGCACCGGTCTAAGCACTGCCGCAGAGCTTGCTGCCCGCTTTGAGATTGACCTGCGCAGCACCGCCTTCTGGGAAGGCAGCCTCGATGTAATTGCCAAACAGGTTGAGGAGTACACCTCGCTGTAACAAAAGACAGGCAGATTTAGCAATAAAAAGTTTGGGCAAGCCCAAACTTTTTATTTAACAAAACTTCGTTAGGTCAATCAAAATCAAAAATGGGAGCCTGCTCCCAAGTTTGTTCAAATCGAAGCTTAGCTTCGATCTATTTACTCTTCGGTTTTTTGCTCACCGCGCAAACGGTTCATTGCCCGAATAATCATGAATAAAGCAAACGCCACGATCGTGAAGTTGATCAGCGCATTGACAAACATCCCATAGTTCAAGGTCACCGCCCCCGCCTGATTGGCCAGCTCCAGAGAAGTATACGGGCCATCTGGTGTACCGCTTTGCAGCAGGACATATAGCTGGGAAAAGTCTGTGTCACCAAGCAGCAAGCCTAAAACCGGCATCAAGATATCGTTGACCAGTGAATCCACCACCGTGGTGAAGCCTGCGCCAATGATGATCCCGACCGCCATGTCGAGCATATTACCCTTCATCGCGAAATCTTTGAATTCCTTTAACATCAACACCTCCATACATTAATTATTCATCTAAATCTCTGCATGAATTATCGATCATTTCAGCAAAGATCACAAGTGAGAAGCC
>JBDLJU010000261.1:0-4034 GCA_039714215.1 Chloroflexota bacterium
CTGAGCTGCGCGCCGCTGAGTGCGCCTGGCAGCCTGCCGGGCTGTTTGCTTTTGAAAGCTTTGCGGAACGCAAGGGCTTATTTTATTCTGTCAGCACCCGGGATGTGGGAGCAGCAGCCGCGGCATTTGAGGATGCCAATAACCGTGATACCTGGGACTTAATCGGGCTGCCCAATCACCAGGGCGAGACAGCAATCAGCGTGTATGGTCGCTCATACCTGATCATTGAATCTGGTTTGCAGCAGCAGATCGGCGCCTGGATGCTGGTTGCTGATCTGACCAGTACTGAGAGTCAGGTGCAGGTGGCGGAAGCAGCGGGCTATTATCCGTTGTCGGCTGCTGCTGAGGAGACGATTCGGGAAAATGGCGAAATGCCGCCAGCCTGGGTCAATGGGCTTTCTCTATTAGAGCATGCCGTCAACGAACCGCGCGACCCCTCCTGGCGGGTGGTGCGCGGCGTGGTACAGGATGCAGTCGCAGAGGTGCTCCGTCTCGGTTTCGCCCCAGGGACGCTCTCGGTCGTGCTGGATCAGTTCCAGGAGCTGGCGGAGGAACTGGGGGCGGGGGAGTAATTTCTTTTGGGGGTGAGATTGAACATTTTGCCCGTGAATTTTTCTCTGCTCGAAGGATCGCTGTGCTCACCTTCTCAGCCGGAATGACAAAAGGGGGAAGGAAAAATATTTCATGTTGTCATTCCGACCTCGATTTTTATTTCTGCCCCAATCGCTTTAAAAAAACTTCCCCCTGTTTCATCCAGTCTTTTTTAGCCTTCTTCCTATATAATCTAAACATGAGCAAAAAATCTGCGCTGGAATGGATGATGTGGCAGGTGGAGCAAAGCCAGATGGAAGACCCTGCAGAGGCGAACCTGATCCGCGCGATCCAATACTTCAATGAAAAATACGGCAGCGTCCCCAACCGCTGTGAGCTTTCCCCGGAGTGGGGCGAGGGAATTAACCCGCCAGCGGGGATGGTGCTGACCCGCTCCAAGAGCGTGCAGCCTGGTCAGATGATGCTGGCCCTGGATCCAACCCTGGCTGCCTCCCTGCCCGGAAAAACCCCAGGCACCTAAAATTATGTCCCGTTTTCAGACAGACAGCTGATCTTTGGTATACTACCCCGATGAATAAACCACTCCCCACAGTCACAATTTATACCGATGGTTCTTGTGAGCCCAACCCGGGTGCGGGCGGCTGGGCGGCTTTGCTGCTATTTAAGGGCAACCAGATCCCGCTCAGCGGAGCGCACCCCGAGACGACCAACAACCGTATGGAGCTGACTGCTGCAGTGGAGGCTTTTAAAGCGCTTCCCGGCGCTCACCAGGTGAAAATTTATACAGATTCGCAGTATCTCAAAAGAGGGATCACCGAGTGGATGCCAGGCTGGCGGGCGCGCAACTGGAAGCGCAAGAGCGGCGTGCTGAAAAATGTGGATTTATGGAAAGCGCTGGATGCTGCCCTGCAGAGGCACCAGGTCAGTTGGCATTGGGTCAAGGGCCACGCCACCAGCAAGTACAACAACCAGGTCGACCGCATGGCGCGGGAGGCGATGAAGCGGGGGAGATAGGTCCTTGTTAAATATAGGGGGGAGTGCTTGACCTTCAGGTCAACTTTCGATTTCTAGCTCGTCACTCTTTTTGATCAGCTCAACAACTTCAAAGACTTTGAGGGGATCGCTCTTGCCTTTGGCATCCAGGGGCGGCATGGGGCGGACGCGGACCTCTTCATGTACCATGCGGTATGCCGGCTCGCTGATGAAGATTTGTCCGGGGCCGGTATTCTCCTGGATCCTTTTGGCAGTGTTGACGCTGTCGCCGATGGCGGTGTAATCGATCCGCGTTTCGGTGCCGACCAGACCGAGGACCGCTTCTCCATAGTGGATCCCCACACCAAATGACAGGTGGGCATCTCTGGGCAGCACGCGGTGCAGGGCGTCGATCCCATCCCGGATACCGATGGCGGCTTTGACTGCCCGCAGGGTGTGGTCGGGTTGGGGGATCGGGGCATTGAACCAGGCCATTACCGCATCGCCCATGAATTTGTCGATCGTGCCTTCGTGGGTCAGCACGGCGTCGGCGGATGCTTTGAGGTATTTGTTCAGCACGGAAACCAATTCTTCTGGGGGTAATTTTTCGCTGTAAGCGGTGAAACCACGGATGTCGGCAAACAGGGTGGTGATCTCGCTGCGTTTTCCACCCAGCGCCAGCTGGTCGGGGTCGAGCTGTTCGATCACCTTAGGGGAGACCATCTTCTCAAACAACCGGCGTTGGGCTTCAAGCTTTTTCTGTTCGGTGAGGTCATCGAGCACGATGGCAACACCCTGGGTGTCCTCCGCAGCATCTTTTAGCGGGGAGAGGTTGAAGCGCAAATCGACTCGACCGCGGCTGGGCAGTTCTGGGGCAGCCTCGAGGCCGATGACCGCCATGTCGTTCTGCCGCACGGTCATCATATGCGCGGAAATACTGGCGGCCAGTGGTTGGAGCATTTCATGGATCGGCTTGCCGACCAGGTTTATTGCCTGGTAGCCGAGGATTGACTCGGCGGCTTTATTCATCAGTGTGATCTTGTCTTCAAAATCGGCAGTGATCACACCGCTGGCAATTGAAGAGAATACATTGTCCATCAGGTTTTTTAATTCGGTGACTTCTGCCAGGGTGCGTTTGACCGATTCAAACAGGCGGGCGTTCTCAATTGCCACGGCTGCCTGGTTCGCAAAAGCGTTGAGTAAATCACGGTCTGCCTCGGAGAACAGCCCGGTGCGCACCCGGTTATCGGCGTAGATTACGCCGGTGAGCTCATCTTTTACTTTCAGGGGAACACACAGGATCGAACGTAAGTTGAAGGCAATAATGCTCTCTTCTCCGCCAAAACGAGGATCTTCAGAGGCATTCGTAGTCAACACTGGGAGGCCCTCATTTGCCACCCGGTTGATGATCGTGCGGCTGATTTCAAACTCGGAGGGGTCGAGGCTTTCCTGCTCCCAATTACGGGCGATGGTGGTGACCAGCTCGCCGTTGTGGTCGCGGAGCATTAAGAAGCCGCGTTCTGCCCGGGTAAGGCGGATGATCGTATCCATCACGATCCGGAGCACCTCATCTGGGTCGAGGGAGGAGTTGATCACCTGGCTGATGTTGGCAAGCGCCAGCAAGCTGCTTTTTTCTTCAGTGGATTGGCTGATCTGGCGGCTGATTGTGGCGAGAGTGGAGGAAAGTTGGTTCAACCCGTGCTGGGCGCTGGGAGGGAGGGGGACGGCTGAATTGTTCAGGGTTTGATGGATACTGGCAGTAAGTTCGCTCAGACGGGAAATTTGTTTGTCCAGCGAGTCGGTTACCGTTGCTTGTTGCTCGTTATTCATAATACCTCTCGGCGATCCATTGATGGTCGGCATGCCCCTGAGATTTTTTGAGATGACCCAATTGTACAACAAAAACCCAAAACCAATCTGCTGAGAGCGAAAAATGCGTATGCGAATACCATTTCAAGTTTGAATCTGGCAGCCGGCGGCGAATGGGATTGTGTGGGGTATTATCTAAAATGATAGCACGTATTAGTATTTATATATTTGAAAGCGCGGATTGATAGTTTATAATATGGGCAGCGCTGGTGTGAAGTTTTTCTCAAGCCAGCTGCGATGGTTGCTTGGAGATTGAACACTTTGGAATGGCAAGAAGATGTATGGTAGAATTGCACGGCTTTGTGAATAAAAGCTCGATGCGAGTTTTAACCATAAATCTGAATATCCTCCGGTTTAATCCGGAATAAATGAGGAGCGACAATGCCTGAAAACTGGTTGTTCGTTGGTTTGCTGGTGCTTGTGGCCGCGGGTATACCCGCCCTACCAATTATTGTAGCTAGACTGCTTGCCCCCCGCAAGCCGAACCCAGATAAACTGGATACCTATGAATGTGGGATGGAAACAGTTGGGGAAACTTGGGTACAGTTCAAAGTTCAATATTATATTTATGCCCTGGTCTTTCTGATCTTCGATGTGGAGATCATTTTCTTGTATCCATGGGCTGTGGCATTTGACAATCT
>JBDLJU010000262.1:0-4034 GCA_039714215.1 Chloroflexota bacterium
CTGGAAGGCGATCCAGATCGGTGGGATGGAAAAAGTGCTGATCGCACTGTTTGCTTCCCCGATCATCGGGTATATCTTTGGCTATCTGATCCTGCGGATTACCCTGCGTTTATCATGGAGGGCTACCCCAAGAATTAATTCTTTCTTTAAGCGCAGCCAGCTGGTTACTGCCCTGGCGTTAGCGCTCAGCCATGGTACCAATGATGCCCAAAAGACTATGGGGATCATCACCCTCGCCTTGGTCACCGGCGGCTATCTCACCGAGTTTGCCGTACCCACCTGGGTAGTCGTGCTTTGCGCGCTGATGATTGGTTTAGGAACTGCCCTCGGTGGGTGGAAGCTGATCAAAACCCTCGGCGGAAAGTTTTATAAGATCCGTCCAATCGATGGGTTCGCTTCACAGATGGCTGGTGCAGCAGTGATTTTGGGCGCCTCAATCATCGGCGGACCGGTCAGCACCACCCAGGTGGTCAGTTCCGCGATCATGGGCGTCGGCGCTGCCGAGCGCCCTAACAAAGTTCGCTGGGGCGTGGCCCAGGAGATTGCCGTCGCCTGGCTGCTGACCATCCCTGCCACCGCTCTGGTCGGCGCGGGATGTTACTGGCTGACCATCCAGCTGATTTAATTCAATTTTTGGGAAATTAAATTGAGAGAGGGATCAGTCATCCGCTCAGTGTTAATCAACATAATTACGCTGTCTGTTTCGGCAGCTAAACCAAAGACACAATGCTCAAGCCAGCAGGGATTACTTGCCTCGATGGGAAGTGGTTAATTACTCCACCCATCGAGGTTGTTTGCTTGGGACTGCCGGTTCGCACACTCCCGCTCGGATTGGGGCTTCGCTAAGCGTATCGTGCCAGTTAATTAATTCCCTCTCCTCCCTGACCAGACAAAACGGTGTAAATATAAGGATATTGAAAACATCACCATGCTGACAGCCAAGAGGATTGGGGGATCCAATATATAACCTGACAGTAGACCAGCCACTAAAAAGTAAGCATGAAAACCAAATGGCACCCAGAAAGCTGGCGGGGCGGCCGGGTGACCGGTGAACTTCGGGCGCTGCCATAATACGAGTAATAGGGCGCTGCCGAGAGTTAAGCCAATCGTTAGTTCATAAAGCTGGCGGGGCACGACAAAAACGATTAATGCGTTGGTGCAAAGAACTCCTGCCAACCCGATTAAAACCGCCCCAATCGGAGCCAACAAGCGCCAATGACCCTGCAATCTTGAGGATAACCAGCGCACACCTGCTGAAAAGGAAACAACAACCCAGAACCAGGCCCAGAAATTGGCGTAGGGAACCCCATAAAATTGCGAATGTAATCCCATTCCCCAGTCCCACATTTCCAACCTGATCGCGACCGCATCCATCGCCAGGTCGATATTCAGGGCGAGGAGGCCATCCAGCACAGGCCGTGCCCATTCTGGCAAGTTGGTCGCGTTGGAGAATAAATTAGCGCTGTACATTATCACCCCCCAACCAAATCCAATCGCGAGTGGAACATCTGATAGCATCAGGACGAAAGTCCCGTAACTGTAGGCTTGTAGCTGTTGGATAGTGGCCAGCTCAAGCAGCACCCCAAACAATGCTCCGGCAAACAACTGCACTACAGCCTCAGGCCCGGTGCGCCAGGCATGCCGTAAGCACAGGATGAACAGTGCCAGGATAATGATTTCCATTGAGATTAGATAGAAGCTGGGCATGCGTATCCTCTCTTAATTCGTCGCCTACCTTCTGGTGTAAGCAAGGTTAGCTGGCTGTTGATTGGGAAAGACCAAAATTTATTGAAGATTACCAGGGAGCCAAAAAAAACCTGGATAGCTTGAACATTCTCTGATTAAATCCCAGCTATCCCTCGCCGTCTTCTTCCACTTCCCCTTCCTCAACCTTCACCTGCTCTTCCAACCCCGCCAGCCGGCGCAGCTTCATCCGCACCTCACGGAACTGGATCTCAGAAATCCCCAGCTTCTGCCTGATCTTATTCGGGTCAATCCCCGTTGTGAAGTCGCTCAGCGCACAGCTCCAGCGGCACATCAGGAAGGAAAGCTGCTCGGGCAGCCCGGCTTCTTTGCCAATGTCTTCAAGGATGTACTCCAACCGCCGCGGCGACCAGGGGAACAGCTTCTCGCTGAGGTCGTTCTGCGCCTTGTATTCCTCGTAAACCTCCAGCCATGCCTCTGTGAGGGCGATCTTGCGTTCTTTGTAGCGGTATTTGGGGTTGGCGTAGCGCACGAATAAGATCGGCCCCTCGGGGGCATCCAGCTGGATGTGGTTGGTGGTCAGGGTGAGCAGTTCGCCCTTTTTGATGCCGGTATCGAGAAGCAGTTTGAGCAGCGCATACGGGCGCGCATCGGGTTTCTCGCCGAAGCGGTGGCTGTCAGCGGCTTGCAGAGCGAGTTCGATCTTCTCACCGGTCAGCGCTTTGGGCAGCGGACTGATCACCGATTTCTGCACCACCTTTTCCGCGGGATCAACCATGATCGCCCCGGCTTTGGTCAGCCAGCGGAAAAATGATTTCAAGGATGTGATCCGCCGGGAGAGCGTCTTGGGACTGCAAGGTACGCCGCGGTGGTGCTGCATCCAGTCGAGGAAGCTGTTCAGCTCATGGGTGGTGATTGCCCCCAGCTTTTGGTCGGGGGGCATGTAGCTGGCCAGCAGGTTGAGGTCGCCGATGAAGGCTTTCAGCGTGTGGATCGAGCTGCCCTGGTCTTCGAGGTACAGCTTCCAGGCGCTGATTGCCAGGGAAAGCGGGGTTTGGGAATTGATCGCAGTTGGGGAAATATTCTCAGGAGTCATCAGAAAATACCTTTTCGGAGTATGATCGTTCGGAATTTGATTTAACGAATTTGAACGGTTTGCCATATTAAATGGTTTCGTATAGCCATTCTAAGATTAAGTGTACTGGGATAGATCAGACTGTCAACTGAAATTAGCGTTGAATATCTTTGGGAGAAAAACAGGGGTCGAAATCCGCCCCAAGGATCAGCAAATAATCTACGGGAGAGTCTTCCGTAGGCACCGATGTAATCAAATTGGGGTCGAGATTGAACAGGGCACCGAGGGTTTGGGCTGGCTCCGGGTCATTCCCTGAGGTGAAGTCCAGCAGGGTGGTTTGGGCATGATCAGTGTCGTCTGGTGGGGTGATCAGCGAATCGAACCCGGCGTAGTGTAATCGTTCCGCCGCAAGCAGGTCCCAGCCAGGTTGAGAGGTGCCGTTCCAGATTTGGATGGTCAAACCGGTATGGAGCAATTCGGTTTCAGAAGGCGGACCCAGCGCTTCGGCGATCAAGGCATACAACGCCTGCTTGCTGGGGATTTGCACCTCGCGGCCGCGTGGCGTTTTCCAGCGGGTGAGCACGTCCCGGTCGATATAGTAGCTTCGTACCTGGGCAGAGCTAAGCGTGGAGATGAACGGTCCCAGGTTGAGTGTGTCCACCAGGGTGAAATCGGTGACCACTGACTCAGATAGCTGGCTGTACAGGCCTGGCAGGTTTGAGACCATTTCCAGGCGCAGGGCCTGCCCGAAGATTGCCCGGAGCATGTCTTGCTGGCGTTTGTTGCGGTCGAAATCGCTGGATTTCTGGCGAGCCCGCGCATACCACAGGGCATACTCGCCATCCATGTGTACAATTCCGCTTGGTACGGTATGCAGCTGCCAGTTGTCCTCATCTTCGGGGTCCAGGCTGGGATTTTTCAGGCGCCAATCGGTGTAGGCGCAGGCTACCGGCAGGTCGACCCCACCGAGGGTGTCGACAATTTCTTCAAAGCCGCCAAAATCAACCAGGATGTAACGGTCGATCTCAACGCCCAGGTTATAGAGCAGGGTATCTTTAACCAGCGCAGGTCCAAGCCCGGGATAATAGCCAAACTCGCCGTGCTGGAATGCGCCGTTGACCCGGTTCATCTTCCAGCCGGGGATATAGGCGAAGAAGTCGCGCTGGACCGAGATCAAATTGATCGTGTTGTAATCTGGCTGGATGTTGACGATCACCATTACGTCAGTGGCAAAGGTGCTTGAGCGGCGGTCTGA
>JBDLJU010000263.1:0-4006 GCA_039714215.1 Chloroflexota bacterium
CCATCCAGCTACCTGGTCTAGTTCACGCCATCGTTTTCTATCATCTTCCAAGGCTGCAGAAAGCATCGCAATCGCCATTAATTCTGTTGTGTATGTTTTCGTTGCTGCAACAGCAAGTTCTGGGCCTGCTTCAATATCCAACACAAAATCAGCCACCTGTGCCAACGGCGATTCAGGCACATTGGTAATTGCCAACGTCAAGTTCCCCTGGCGCTTCCCTTCATTTAAAACACTAATAATATCAGGTGACTGCCCTGACTGAGAAATACCTACTACAAGTGCATTCTTAAGTTTTGGCGGTTGCTGATAGTATGTAAAAAGAGATGGTGTCGCCAATGCCAGCGGCAACCCATTCATCGCTCCCCACAGATAATTGGCATACCTGCCAGCATTATCCGATGTTCCACGCGCTGCTAAAAAAGCATATCTAATATCTTGTGATTGGATTGCTTTTGCAATTTTTTCTATATTCTTACGTTGCGAAGATAATAGATGTTCTAGACGAGATGGTTGTTCAAATATTTCAGAATATAAACTCATAATTTGTAATCCCTTTAATCCAGGTGGCCAGGCATCATAAATTTCTTGAGTATTTTTCCGCTATTTTCAAGGAACAACGAAGTTCCTGCGAAGAATGCAAGCCGATTAGAACCGCTGACCATCAGTTCTATTAGCTCTTTCCACTCTTCAAGTATTGGTGCGTCCCAATCTGTGCCAGAGGCTTGCAGCGTGCTGATGATACTTTCCTGCGCTTCACGGGCAGGGCTGTAGACCGGGAGAAAGTCCTCCATCGCCGTCGGGCGGGAGGGATAAGTATTGGATTTGTGCCCCAGGGTGCTAACAAGTATCTTCATATCTGTTTCTTTCAATCCAATTTGGGAGCGAATTTGATCCATGATCTTCATCAGCGCCAGGGTTTCATCGAGGGGCAGGATATGGTCTGTTCCTGCCCACATGTTCACAGATCAGAAGCTGCGTCAACGATGGCCCTGACACGCCGGGCGGATACCTGCTGGATTACATATTCATCAACCTCATCCGTATCGCCCATGTAGACCGCCGGATTACGGTATACCATTTTACTTTTCACCGGTTCGGTGCTGGCTGGTCCGATGTGGATTTCACGCACGTCCGTTTCGGCGATGATGCGTTGGGCATTTTCAGCATCAATATCTCCGCAAGCCATGATGATGATGTCGTCCCCTGCTTGTTGCTGCAACTGGCGCAGCAGAGATCTTCCCTCCCAACCACTCGGTGCCTGACCGGAGGTTAGTACCCGCTCAATTCCTAATGATTTCAACGTGCCCAGGGCAGCAAAGGGATCGCGAGCCACATCAAAGGCACGATGGAAAGTGACGCGCATGGGACGGGCAAGGGCCACTAATTCCCCCACGCGCTCTTCGTCCACGTCACCATCCCGATTGAGAATACCGATGACGACGCCTTCCACACCCAACGTTTTGCACATCTCCACATTCTGCTTCATTGCCGCGAATTCCAGGTCGGTGTAATCAAAGTCTCCTGGCCGTGGACGGATCAATACATGAATATCAATGTCGAGTTGTTGTCGCACCTGGGCGATGATGCCATAGCTGGGCGTCATACCACCCTCGACAAGATTCTCGCACAGCTCAATACGGTGTGCCCCACCCACCTGGGCAGCTACGGACGACTCGATGCCAGACAAACAAATTTCAACTGTTATCATCACATTTCCTTTACTCGTTTACGGAAGTACAGTGTTTTTCAGCCATGATTCTCCGGCAGCAAAGACCATCAACTAGCTTTCCATCGATTCAGGCGCGTTGGTCAGTGCGTCCGCTTCACCAGGCTGAGCGGCGACAAAGCTGCGAACGACACCATAGTCGCCGCCGCCATGGCCGTCATTGTATGAATAAGCTCTATTATGGTTCTGGAGGCCAGGTAGAGCACGAAACACAAGTCGTTATTTATCCACACCTGTAACCACAATACCCTGGATGAAGAAGCGTTGAGCTGCAACGAACAAGAGTAATGGTAAGCCCAGGGCCAATAAGGCAGCCGCCTGAATGAATTGCGGTGAATGGTCATAAATACCATTGAACATGGGGAGTGCAACCGAAATTGGCCAGGCATCCCGGTTAGAAGAAAGATAAATCAATGGGCCAAAATAATCATTCCAGGCATACACAATGTGAAAGACCGTAATAGCCATCAGGGCCGGGTAAGACTGCGGCAAGATCACCGACCACAGGATGCGGAGGGGTCCAGCACCATCGAGCATAGCGGCTTCATCCAGTTCCCGAGGTATGGTCAAAAAATACTGCCGCAGCAAGAAAACATCCCAGGCGTTTGCAAAGAATGTGGGTATGATCAGCGGCAGCCAGGTATTTACCCAACCGATCTTCACAAAGAAGGTGTATGTTGGGATGACCGTGACGGTGAATGGCAGGAAGAGGGTTGAGATCAAAACAATAAAGAGGAAATCCCTTCCTGGAAAATTGAATCGCGAGAAACCGAAGGCCACCAATGTACAGGAGATCAGCACACCCAGGTTGGAAAGGACAGCATACATAACCGTATTCCATAATAACCTCGGGTAATTGAGTGTTTCCCAAACAAATGTGTAATTGGACCAGGCTGGTGACCACTGCCAGGGACGGTCTAATGCACGCCACGATCCCTGCCAGGTAATCTCACCAGCTTCGGGGTCAGATGGATCGATAAATATAGACTCCTGACGTCCCTGTTTGACCATCGCCAGATCACGTTCCGTGCCATCCGGCAGGGGAACGGTGAAGATTTCCAATTCTTCGCCTTCAAATTCATATAAAGCTGGAGCTGCGGGCCAAATAGGGGCACCGATAATCGAAGTCTGTTCCCTAGATTTCAGGGATTGAAACACCATGAACAGGAATGGCGCCAGGAACAGCGCTAGAAGCGCTAATGCAAACGAAGTAGTTAGAAATGGTTTAAGCACTTTCGTGCCAGATAAACGTTTAGTTTTACTCAATGTTATTTCATCCTTTAGCGGGATTCCCCGGCGTAATACACCCAATATTTCCTTGTCGCGAACAGTATTGTAGTGACAACCAATATCAAAACGAACAATAACCAGGCCAATGTTGCCCCATAGGACATATTCTGAAAAGCAAAGAAGGTTTTATATAAGAGCACGTTGTAAAACATCGTTGCACCCCCAGGATTGCCAGTGCCTTCGTTTACGACCAGCGGCACAAGGAAATACTGGAATAATGCGATAACACTCATCACCAAATTAAAGAAAATCACCGGGGAAATCATCGGAAAGGTTACATTCCAGAAGGTCGTCCAACTCCCTGAGCCGTCTACTTTGGCTGCATCATAAAGCTCGGTGGGAACGCCTTGCAAACCCGCCAACATGATCAGCATCGCATTACCACTGCCCCAGATCCCCATGATGATATAAGCCGGGTATACCCAAAAGGTATCATTGACCCAGGCAGGGGTATTCTGCACACCCAACCCTTCCAAAGCCATGTTGATCCAGCCAGTTTCCGGGTTGAGCATTCCTCCCCAAACATAAACTGCAGCTACAAAGGGGATGATATAAGGCATATAGAACATCGAACGGAAGAAATTTCTACCTTTTAGACTGGCACTGTTCATTAAGAGTGCCAACCCCAAGGGTAAGAAAACAGACACGGGAAGTGACAACAGGCCAAATTTAATCGTGACCCATAATGAACTCCAGGTTTGAGGATCGCCAAACATCAGTTCATAATTAGCCAATCCGACAAAAGACGTCGGATTGGTCACCCCATCGAGGATGCGCAGGTTCAAAAAGGTAAAGACGAGAGTCGCCACCATCGGGAGCAAGGTAAAAACAATAAAGCCGATCAGCCAGGGTGAGATGAACAGCATGCCCGAGCGAAATTCGCGTTTGGCACGCGGCTGCATATTACGATAAGCCTTTAGCGAGGGTAATGACTGCCGGATTTTAGTGATCTGTTCCAAGTGTGCTCTCCTTGTTTTCAAGTCGGCGGGT
>JBDLJU010000264.1:0-3991 GCA_039714215.1 Chloroflexota bacterium
TCGATCCAGATCGTGCCAAGATTATCACCGCCATCAGAAGCTTCAGCAAAGACAACCGCGATCCCCAGACCGCTTTCAGGATACACCAGCGAGTCTTGCTGGCTGAACAGCTCCCAGGGGATCGTGACCAGTTCCCACTCCTCAACACTTGCATGAGATGTTTCCAGCTCAATCACGGAGCTGGCATCCTCGCCTGCTAATTGAGAGTAGAACAACAGCCCAAATGGCAGACCGGCCTGGCTGGATCGAAGATAGAACTGCAGCCCCGCGCTGCTCCAATTGTTGGGGGTGTAGAAAAGCAGCTCGCAGCTTGCCCAGCTGCTGGCTAAAACATTGAAATCAATCTGGAGCGATTTTGTTCCCTGGTGAGCTTGGCCGGTGGTGGGGAGACACTGCACGGAAGTTGCCGCTGCTTCATCCCGATACGGGACCCAATAGTCTGTGCCGGGGATCGGTCCATTTTCGAAATCGTCGATCATTGTGTCCGTTTGGGCTGATGGCTGCGGAGGTTGGCTTTCCTGTGTTTCAGCCTGAACCGGAGCAGAGGATGGGGCAGTTTGAGGAGCATCGGCCTGCCAGCGATTGACGAAAATATTGAGTAACGGTACGAATTCCTCAGTGGCTTTCTGCCCGCCGCGGGCATTGGGGTGGTCGTCCCCGCCTGAATCATAGTAAAGGGTGTCGGAATTTGCGCTGGTGATATGTTCGATGCTGCCATGATTATAGCGGTGGTGGTTATCGGGGTGGGTGAGGACGTTGTAGAAGTCGAATACGGCAACATTATTGTGGGGGTAGTTGTTTTCGATCAGCCAATCATTGACCAGCCAGTTGGAGATTGCCCTGGCGTTCTCAGGCTGGTTAATCTGCTGCATCGGGGGAGAAGTGATCAGGATGAAGAGCTTGTCGGGGCGGGAGGCGAAATAAGTCAGCAGCTGGTTGTAGGTGTATTTAGCGGAACCGACGGTGAGGTGATCCCCAGGGGCCGGTGGGTCATGGGGGCTTCCGCCCAGGTCGGAGTTAGGGAAGCAGGATTTGAATACGATCACCTGGTTTTCTCCGCCCGGGTCAGCGATCGTACGGGAGTAGTATTGGTATCCGGCGGCGTTGGGACTGCTTTCATTGTAGACTGCGTCCAGATAGCGATCCCTCTCGGGCCCGGTGAACCAGGTTGGCCAATCCAGCGTGTCGGTGCGGTCGCCGATCCCATCAGGACCCCACCCGTAGTAGGTGTCGCTCACAAAATAGTTGTTTTCTTGCAGGGCCAACCCGAGGCCGCCCTGTTGATCGGCTAACCAATTTTCACCGACTGAGTGGTGCAGGAAAATCAGCTTGATCGTTTCTTCCGGCGGTGAAGGATCAGAATCGGTTTGAGCCCGGGCATTTTCTCCATGGCTGATGAAAAAAAATATGGTGATGATCATAGAAATACGCCAAAGTTTTTTCCCTATGTGGATCATAATAACTTCCTTTCTCCTGGATCGCTTCTATTTAGTATAGATGGAGATCGTTTTTTCTCCAAATGGGCAGAGCTGGTTGCACGCTCTGAAATTGCTGGTACAATTTAAACGAGGATAAAACGGGTAAACAAAATCCAATTAATCCAATTCTACATGGGAGAGTGATGATATGAAAACGGAAGGTGGTTCGTTCAAGGTTGCGGCAGCCCAGCACGCACCCGTTTTTCTGGACCGGGAAGCGAGCGTTCAGAAGGCCTGCGATCTGATCCTGGAAGCAGGCAGGCAAGATGCGAAGCTGGTCGTATTTCCAGAAGCGTTTATTTCAGGGTATCCAGATTGGGTCTGGTTGGTGCCGAACGGTAATTCAGGGATGCTGGATGAACTGTATCAAAGGCTGGTTGCCAATGCGGTCTCGATCCCGGATGGATCAACCCGGCAGTTATGCGAGGCAGCCAAAGAAGCTGGCGTGTACGTCGCTATTGGGGTGCACGAGAAGAATACAGAAGCGAGCGGGGCGACCTTATTCAACACATTGCTTTATCTTGACGATCAAGGGACGATCATCGGGAAACACAGGAAACTGATGCCGACCGGCGGCGAGAGGTTGGTATGGGGTCAGGGAGATGGCAGTACCCTCCCGGTTTTCGAAACCTCATTTGGAAAGTTGGGCGGATTGTTATGTTGGGAAAACTATATGCCCCTGGCCCGCCAGGCGATGTATCTGGGAGGGGCACAGGTCTATGCCGCGCCGACATGGGATTCGAGTGAGCAATGGTTATTGAGTATGCAGCACATTGCCAGGGAAGGTGGCATGTTCGTGATCAATGTTTGCCAGGCTTTAAAGATGGATGATATCCCTGACGATTATGTGTTCAAGAAGCTGTATTCTGGTGACCGGGAATGGATCAATTCGGGAAACAGCTGCATTATTGGCCCGCGGGGAGATATTATTGCAGGCCCCCTGACTGAAAAGCAGGAACTCCTCTACGCAGAGATCGATATCGGGCAGATCCCGGCAGCAAAACGGATGTTTGATGTCACCGGTCATTATTCCAGACCGGACGTTTTTAAGTTTGAAATTAATAAAAATTGAAGGATAAATTAAAAGGAGCAGTTAATGAGTGAACGAGCGAAGGCAATTGCGGATCGGATCGAGCAGGGGGCAGAAGCACTGGCAGCATTTGTGGAGGGATTTTCGGAGGATGAATGGAATAAAGTGATCCCCGGTGAAGGGCGCAGTGTGGGCATCCTGGTGCACCATGTGGCCAACATGTATCCGGTTGAGGTGGACCTGGCAGCTCAACTGGCTTCAGGGAAGCCGATCGAGGGTGTGACCCGTGAGGTGGTGGATGGGATCAACGCTGAGCATGCGGCGGAGTTTGCCCAGATGCCGAAGCAGGCGGTGCTGAAATTCCTCCGGGGAAACAGCAAAGCAGCGGCAGACCGGGTGCGGGAGTTCTCTGATGCGGATTTGGAAAGCGCTGCGGCGGTTTCCCTGAACGCCAATGCGCCCTTGACTGCCCAATTCTTCCTGGAAGACCATGCGCTGCAGCACAGCTTTCACCATTTAGAGAGCATCCGGGAGGCGTTGGGGGGCTAGCCTGGGAATTGCTCAATACCCAAGAAAAACAAGACCCCTCAATGCTGAGGGGTTCTGTGTTTTGATTGAACGAATTTCGATATTATTGCTTGGTTAGACCGGTCAGGTTCTTTTTTGCCTTTTTATGAATACGAAAGCAATCAAAGCAGCAACCACATTAACCCCGGCATATACCCAGTAACCGTTTTCAGGTTTTCCCTCTTCCCAGAGAAGAAATGGCAGCAGCGGAGCGGCAGTATTGCTCATCGCGTGGAACAGTAAGGCGACGATCAGCTTTTTATTGCTGGCATTGTACAGCCAGCTGTAGACCACCGAGATGCTGGTGGTCATGATTAGAAACGCCAAGAATGGATAGGTTGAGTGACCGTCCCCTGGCATGACCCATAAAGGCAGGTGCCAGATCCCCCAGATTAACCCAATCAATAAACTTGCCGGGATGACTCCCAGGCGTTCCTGTAATGGATCAAGCGCATAGCCTCGCCACCCGAATTCTTCTTGCCCGCCGCCAATTAAGAGCATCAGGAAAAAGTAGGGGATCGAGAGGACCAGGGGGGAGACAGGCAGGTTTTCAGGGAGCAAGGTGTTGGCGACTTCAAACCCAAGCGCTGGAGCAAGGTAATGTGCAATTGCATGAATCACAATCGGGATACCGAGGGCGAGGATGATGAAAATCGGCTTGACTTTGAAATCAAAGACCTGGCGGAGGAAACGCCCGGCTTCTTTCCAGCCGTGCTGTTTTACGACCAGGGTAATCGCGGCAAACAGGGGTGCGAAAGCGCCGATAGGGACGGTCACAGCCGTGTAGGCTGTTCCATCGAGACCGAGGTCGACACCCAGACCGGTCAGGATTGAGGGCAGCCAAATTCCCCATGAATAAAGAAAGGTGAGGATGAAGAAAAGTGCGGGTTTTCTGTTTTGTTGGTGAGCATGCATG
>JBDLJU010000265.1:0-3955 GCA_039714215.1 Chloroflexota bacterium
GGCATTTATTTCAAATTAATTATCGCCGTATAATTTTCGATGCACAATACTCAGGGCGCGAACCTGGTCAACTGCCTTATACGAAGATCGCACCAACGGCGCACTTTCTACCCATTTGAAGCCGATCTCGTCGCCAAACGTCTTCAGCTCCTCAAACTCTTCAGGCGTGTAGTAACGCGCAATCGGGATGTGTTTCTTGCTGGGCTGCAGGTACTGACCAATCGTGAGGATATCGACGCCCCAGGTGCGCTGGTCGCGCATCACCTCTTTGACTTCGTCGATCGTCTCGCCCAGGCCAACCATAATCCCAGATTTAGTGAGCACTTCGGGATCAATCTTTTTGGCATTGGTCAGGGTAGCGGCGGCCCACTCGTAATTGTCCTGCGGCTGAACGCTCTTAAACAGGCGCGGCACGGTTTCGACATTATGGTTGAGGATCTCGGGACGGGCCTCCATCACAATCTTGAGCGCTTCAACGCTGCCCTTGAAGTCAGGGATCAGCACCTCGATTGAGCAGCCCGGCTGCGCCTTACGGATCGCCTTGATCACCATGGCGAAGATCGGTGCGCCGCCATCTTTGCGGTCGTCCCGGTTGACGCTGGTGATGACTGCATGCTTGAGCTTCATATTCTTGACCGCCTGGGCGATGCGCATCGGTTCTTTCCAGTCCATCCCTTCCGGCTTGCCGTGTTTGATATCGCAGAACCCGCAGGTGCGGGTGCAGACATCACCGAGCATCAAAAATGTAGCAGTACCGCTGCCCCAGCACTCGCCCATATTGGGGCACATTGCTTCTTCGCAAACGGTATGCAGCTCTTTGCTGCGCATCAGGGTTTTCAGCTCTTCGTATTTTTCGCCCATCGGAGCGCGCACCCGGATCCATTCCGGACGGCGCTTGGGGGTGGTATCGATCTGATCCGATTTTACCCGGGCACGGGTTGGTGCTTTTGCCATCTTTGTTCCTTTATAAAACAATCAGGATTGATTGCTGTCTTTTACGCGTAGAGAACAGCTGCGTTCTCTTAAATTGGGAGTAGCCTGCAACTCCCATTGTCGTAGAGAAAGCGGAGCTTTCTCTTAAATGCTTGTGGCTGTTTCCGCCACAAGCATCATTGTACTTGACCTGCTGTCAGATTTCAAACTTACTTTCCTCTCGGACGATGAAAGAAGACCCTTATTAATATTCTATTAATATAATGTTATTGACAATACTGTGCCATAAACAGTATAATCTTGATAAGATTGAGATGAAACATCTGTGGAGAGCAAGTTATGGCTAAAAATTAATGGCAAAAACAATAAATATCCAAAGAATAGAAACTGACACCAGGGACCACCCGGGGAACTTCCCGCGGTTATCTCGTTTTGAGATCGAAGCATTGATTTATGCCCTGCGGAAATTAACCCGAGAATGGTTGCTGCAAGAAAGGGAACTTGATGAACGCTAAAAGCACAGAAGCCGTCTACACCCAGGAGTTGCGCCGCGGAGTGATCGTGCTTGCAGTGCTCAGCCAGTTGAGCGAACTGCAGTATGGTTACTCCCTGATCACACAGCTGGCCGAGCTCGGTTTTGCCGTGGATCAGGGCACGCTATACCCGCTGCTGCGCCGCCTGGAAGACCGCGGCTTATTGGAAAGCGAGTGGGTGGTGGGCGAATCCCGGCCGCGGCGGTATTACAAGATCAGCCCTGCCGGCGAAAAAGCTTACACAGACCTGAAATCAGAATGGCAAGAGCTGGTAAAAACCATGCAAGAGGTAATCAAATGACTGAGATAAATGAAATTCGTGAATTGTTCCAGCGTTATGCGGAAGAAGTTGGCCGCTACCTGCCGCGCCGTAAGCGCAAGGATATCCAGTTTGAAATTCTCTCCCTGCTGGAAGATGCCCTGGAAGACCAGAGCGAGCAGCAAAGCGTACCGGCCAACGAAGCCATGGCGCTGGATCTGCTGAAAGAGTATGGCCCCCCGATTCAGTATGCCCGCGGCTACCGCCAGGATGAAAACCTGATCAGCCCGGTGACCTTCCAGCTGTTCAAACCGGTGGTCATCCTGGCTGGGTTAATGAAGCTTGTTGAACTGGTGATCACCATCGGGTTTTCAATCGGCAGTCCCTGGTCAGTGATTTGGCCGCAGCTGGCCATGTGGGCTGAGGGAATTTTCACCACCCTGGGAATCCTGGTGCTCGCCTTTGTTTCAATTGAGCGCACCACCCCGCAAGCCTGGCTGCGCTGGCCGTTTGATCAAATGTTTGCCGATTGGGATCCAGCAGGTTTAAAGCCCAGCGCCAAAAAAAGCCTGATCAATCCGAAAGAGCAGTGGTTCGAAATCGTAGTGATAACCGCTTTAATAATTTTGTTTGTTTTCTTCCCCCAATGGGTGGGGATTGGGAACAACCGCAATGGGGAATGGTCTTTCCTGCCGGTGCTGGCACCGAGCTTCAGCGTCTACCTGCCCTGGCTGGTAAGCTTCTGGTTGGCCCAACTTGTATTCCTGGCAGCGCTCTCACGACAAATCTATTGGGACACCCGGATGCGCACGTGGGAAATTGGATTAAAGATTTTCGCACTCGGTCTGCTGATCGCCCTACTGACCGGCCCGCCGGTAATCGGCCTCAACCCGGCATATATCGCCCTGCACAACACACCGGCAAATATGCAAACCTGGGTAAGCGACCTTACGATTCAAACCATCTTTTACCTGGTAGTGGGACTCAACCTGGCAGTCCATTTTGTGATTACGGGCCGGAAAGTCTTCAAGTTACTCCAAATGAGAAGCTCGATGAAAGTCTCGGAGTTCCCCTGGCAAGAATAACCCGAGTGAACCTAAAAACGACTGATTTGATCAGTCGTTTTTAGGTTAAAACCAATGAAGAGCAGAATGCCCCACCCGATTACTTACTGTTCTTCTTTGGGATGGTGTAGAGGCGCAGGTCGCCCTGGCGGTCATAGCGCGAGACTTTCAACCCAGGGATGATGAAGGTGTTTGAGACCAGGCGCGTCCCGGGGCGCAGCTCGCGCACCAGCCTGGGCGCCAGGCGGTTGATCATCTGCTGGACGAGGTAGAGGGTGACCACATCGGCTGGGGAGATATCCTGTTTGTTGAAGGTGCCCTGGATCAGCTCGATCCTGTCTTCGAGACCAGCACGCCGCACCTTCCAGCGGGCGATCCGAAAGCGCAGGGGATCGACCTCGATGCCCACCCCTTTGGCGCCGAACTCCTTGGCGGCGATGATCAGCACGCGGCCGTCGCCGCAGCCGAGATCATAGACCAGCTCTCCGGGCTTGAGCTCCGCCATCTCGAGCATGCGGCGGATGTGCTTCCGGGAGGTCGGGAACCACACCCCGCCAGGGGAAAAGACGACCAGACCGATGATGATGATCAGCAGCAGGATCAGCCCCCAGAACAGGGCGGGCGCCGGGAAAGTTGGCAGGATAAACAACATGCCCATATTGTACCCGCGCTGAGGGTAAAACGGGACACCGTTCCCTGATTCCTTGACCTGATGGGTGGCTCACGGTAAAATTCAGGGTGCGTTTACGCGGGCGTCGCCAAGTGGTAAGGCATCAGCCTTCCAAGCTGACATTCGTGGGTTCGAATCCCACCGCCCGCTCAAGCATGATCAGTCGTCAGTGGTGAGCAACCAGTTACCGGTGGAAATCCTCGCTAGCTGGGCTGCCAATCACCGGCGGCTGTTTGCTAACAGGGGCCCGTAGCTCAATGGCAGAGCACACGGCTCATAACCGTTCGGTTCTAGGTTCGACTCCTAGCGGGCCCATAAAAAGCAACCAGCTTAGCTGGTTGTTTTTTTATATGTCATCTGTAATTCGAAATGGAGTTTGGCATAGCCAAACTCCTATGCGAGCCAACGGCTCGCACCGACTCCCTAGCTGGCCTATAAAACCACCCATTTTTAACCCCTTTTATCCCCAACCAGGGCACTTATTTCTTTAAGTCTG
>JBDLJU010000266.1:0-3921 GCA_039714215.1 Chloroflexota bacterium
CGCACGGCTTCGGTTTTACCGATGGCTTGATCGTCGCCAGCTTCAAAGCGGTGGGTCAGCGCTTCCACGGCCCGGCCTTCCAGCGCCACGAGGGCGTCTGATACCGTGCGGCGGAGGAGCTGGTCTGGTGCGGAGAGCAGATCAATCAGGAAGGGGATTGCCCCAGGGTTCGGGCGCTGGCGCAGGGCGACTGCGGCGCAGGTCTGCACACCGCTGTCTGGGTCATCCAGCCCGAAAAGGATCAGCTGTGACGCCTCGGGATATTCTACGGGATCAAACTCCGCGGCGGCCCGCACCGCCCACCAGCGGGATTCGGCATCGGGCTGGTTGATCATTTCCCTCAGTGCATTGATCCCCTCTGGGCCATAGACAGCAAAAGACCGGGCAGATGCTTCAGCCCGGGTCTCATTGCCGCTGGTGAGCTCTTGGATAGCGTGATCCAGAGAGGTCATTTCAGGTTACTTTGCTGGAGGTGGAATTGGAAGGTCAGCCTTCTTGGTCTCCACCCACTTATCGCCCTCATCGATCAGCATTACGGGGATGTCTTCTTTGATCGGGTATTTCCGGTCGCAGTCCCCGCAGATCAACCAGGTTTCCTTGTAATATTCCAACATGCCGTCTTTTTCCTGCACGCAGTTCGGACAGCGTAAAATATCGAGTAAGTCTTGAGATACCATCATTGCTCCTTCTTGTGAATATCAAAATTATAACCTAATTTGTTGTATCCAATCTGAGATTGTGGAAAATAATGATCGCGAGAGATTGCGAAGCAATCTCTTAAACTGATCAGTGTTTCACTCCGATCAGTCGTCCTTTTTAGGACGGCACGAGAAGCGGTCGCGGTCGCTGCCGGTGGGCGGGTAATCTTTGGTGCCTGGTCCGTACTGGCAGACCGCTGCCCAGGGGGTGTAGGTCGTGCGGAAGGTATCTTCGATGATTTTGCTGCCATCCCGCCAGACGGTGCGGTTGATCGTCACCTGGGCGCCTTCCACCGCCCAATCGACCTTCTTGATTTCACCTTTATCTAAATCTTTGTTCTCTTCGTAAACCGGCCAGGGAGGCTGCTTCTTATTGGTCAGACCGGTGGTGTCCCAATCGACGGTACGTCCGTCGCTGGTCGAGTAAAACTTCCAGGTCAGGCTGCGTCCCCCTTCATTGACATAGGTTTCCATCAGCAGCCAGTAGGGGGTGTCGTTGGTGAACTTGAAATCGACCACCGGCGCATACACCGTGGCGTCCAGGCCGGCGAGGTCTGCATTTACCGATCCCCCGCTGGTCAGCTCGTAGTAGTAGACCCGGTAGGCATGCGGGTGGCGCTCCTCGATGGGGAAGCCGCCGAAGAAAGCGGTGCGGAATAAGGTTGTCGAGACCTGGCAGACGCCGCCGCCAACACCCTTGACCGTGCGGTCGCCGTAGATGATCCACGCTTCGGCGTAGCCGGTATCCACGCTGATGTCCCCGATATTTTCCACCATCGAGAAAGTTTCCCCGGGGGCAATGAAAATCCCGTGGAACTGGGCCGCCGCGGTTTTGATGTTCTGGATGCGGGAGCTGTCTGATCCGTAGAAATACGAGGTGTTCGAGCTGACCAATTCGGTGATCTGCAGCTCTGCAGCAGTGAGGTCATCGCTGATTTCAGGGTTGGTGTAATCAAATACCAAATCAACAGAATGCACCCCGCTGCGCAGCATTTCGTTGATCAAGGAAATGCTCTCGGAGACCATTAAATCACGGCCGACCGCGCCAGCTTCGATCAGGTCCAGCTGGCGGGTATCGTCGTTGAAGATGAAGCGGGCGTTTTTTGCAATCACCTGCAGGCTGGGTGCGAATGGATAAATAAAGTTGTAGAGCTTATTCTCGTCCAGGCGGACGACGAATGCTTCGCCTGCTTCTGTTTCTGCCCGTTCGATGATCAGCATGCTCGCCAGGGTTTCGCGTTCAAAGGTCCACGGTCCAAGCGTCTCCTGGCTGCTGCCGGAGACCCGCACAATCAGCGGCTCACTGAGGATTTGCTCTGCAATTTGCTTCTCAGCGCTGACATCCAGGATCGTGGGATGGCTTTCATCGACCACCAGGCTGAGACTGGCGTCCTGCATACTGCTCGCCGGCAGCTGAATCTGTTGGATGGTGGCTTCGATATCCAGCAGGCGGCCGACCTGGCCGGCCTGGGCAACCACCTGGTTGCCGTCCATCTGCAGGCTGGCTTCGATCATCGGTTGATTAATTTGACCTGCAATTAGATTGAGCTGTGCCTGGGTAAGGCGTTGGTCGAGGATCAGCTGTGGGGCAAGCTGGCTGCCGTAGCGCAGCGACTTGATCCGTGAATCCCAGCGGGTCCATGGCCAGCCCCGGCGCCCGATTTGGAAGGCAGCTTCGGCGCTGCCATCTTCGTCAATCACCAGGCCCAATTCTATTGGGGAGAAAACCCAGACGGTGCCCTGGTCTTCAAGGGCGATCAGTCCAGTATGCGGATATTGTCCTTCGGCAATCAGCTTTTCGGTGGCAGCCTGGCGGGTTAATCCCCCGATATCGATTCCGGCCACCTGCACCCCGGGATAAATCCGCCCGATGTAGAGCAGCTGAAATCCGAGCATCACCATCAGGGTGAGGGTGGCGAAAAGGATAGAGCCGGCCAACACCGCGGCAACCAGCTGTTCAAGCACGGTTGGCGGGGCAGTTGGTCGAGTTTTAAGCGAGTTGGGATGCGTGTCCGCAAAATTGCCCATAAGAGTATTTTATCCTATATATTCGGATATTAATACGTTGATTTGAGCTCAGGGATAAATCCCACAGTTGATCGTGGGGGCAGGGTCTAAATTTATATTCGACTGCCAGAACGCGACGATCCTCGGGTTGGAGAGTGTGGTTCTGAGGTGATTGGGGATCAAAGTAAACGCCTGGAGGAAATTTTCGTAGTTCAGCAGGTTCTGCGGAGGGGCGCAGAGCGTCTCCAGGATGTTGTGCTGCATCAGGTGGGCGCGCTGGGGGTCATCCCAGGGCAGCAGGAAGGAACCTTCTGGCGGCGGCTGGACTGGCAGCACCGGGTTGAGATTGGTCAGGGCGATCAGGTAGTTCATCGCGAATTCATCGAGGATGACCACGTCCTGGAAATAGATTTCGGTGTCCACCATGACCGGCAGGGAGTAGAGCAGTTCCCTGGCGGAGGGGTTGCCAAGGAATAATTTTGGGAAAGCCATCGGGTCGTGGGGTTGCAGGAATTCGCTTTGCTCCGGGTTGGTGAACTGCTGTGCGTTTCCAGGGTAGATCGCCACCAGGGTGAGGTCAATAAAGTTACCTCCGCTGCGCTGCGACTGGCTGATCGTGACGATCCAGGCGCTTTCCAGGTAAATTTCCGGGTCGACAAAATTATTCACACCTAAAACCAGCACGGTGCTGATCAGATTTGGGGTATCCGGTGTGGACCAGGGTTCTGGGTCGGACCCTTCTCCTGGAGCAACGCTTAAACCAATCGAGACCCCGACGATGAGGCTCACGATAAAAATGATGATTAAGATAATGCTGGTCAGTTTTGACATACCGGGATTTTTTTTATCGAATATTTACCTTAATTGCTATTGTAACATGGGGAGCGATTTCGCAAATCCCCCATGAGGTGTGCATATTTAATAAAAAACAGATCGGGAATCTAGCCCCGATCTGTTAATTGTTCTTCAAAATGATGGAGAATAAAACAAAGCCTGCTTAGCGGACCAATACGCCGATACCCAGCCCTAAGGAGAGCCCAATACATGCCCAGAAAACAGCTTTGAGGGCAAAACTGATCCGCTGGATGCGGGGGTAATAGTAGGCGCCGAAGTTGATCATCGCGGCGACCATCCGGTTTCCGGAGGAGAGCAGGGGAATGGCGTTGTGCCAGAAGGCTTTCTCAATGTGATAAACGATTTGCTGATGAACGGTCAT
>JBDLJU010000267.1:0-3907 GCA_039714215.1 Chloroflexota bacterium
CTGCCCACAGCTGTTTCATGAATGATGGAGGGGAGAACGTATCCGCCGCTTTTGTAGATGTACTCCCTGGGAGCGGCGCGGTTGCGATGCTGCGAGCCGCCCCGACAGGCGTTGGGCATGATGCAGCGCCTGCGGCAGCAGTCCCACAAGTGACGGATCTGGAACCGCCTGCAGCGGAGGAAAGCCGGGAGACGGTTCCCCAGGAGGCAGACCCCCTGCCAGGCGCGCCTGAGCAGGCAGATGGCCTGATCGGAGAGGTGGGGTTGGTTGAGCCGCAAGGGGAGGCAGGTTACCTGCTCGAAGAGCAAGGCGAACCACGCGGCGAGATCCCGGTATACAGCCGAGAGAAACGCGACCGTTCGGCTATGCGCAAATCTCTGCTGGCGGATTATGGGCCGGTTTTATTGGGCTGGCTGCGGAAGATCCGCGCGGGGAGCGCCAGGGTATTTAAAGGGATCACGGATTTCTTCCAGCGCATCTTGCCCTGGGATGAGATGGCTCAGATCCCGACTTCATCGGCGGCCTTCATTGCGGTGGCCGTCCCGCTGATCGTGATCACGGTGGCGGCGTTGGTGTATGTCCAGCTGGGAAAGACCCAGCAGTTTGACTATTATCTCGATCAGGCAAAAACCCAGGCTGAAATCGCGATCACTGCAGAAGATCCAAATATAAAACACCAGGCATGGGAGAATACGCTTTCTCTGGTGGAGTCTGCGGAATCCTATAACACCACGGATGCCTCGACCGTGCTCCACCAGCAAGCGGTGCAGGCGCTGGATGATCTCGATGGGATCATCCGCCTGGATTTTTCTCCGGCGATCGCCGGGTCAATGGCGAGCAGCATTAAGATCCGCCAGATGATCGCAACCAACAACGAAATTTACATGCTCGACATTGAGCATGACCAGGTCTACCGCGCCCGCCTTGTGGGCGACCGCTATGAGATTGACCCCGATTTCCGCTGCAGCCGCGGCCGCTACGGCACCCTGAATGTAGAAGGACTGATCGATATTGTTGCCCTTCCGAAGAACGCCGAAGGGGCAACCGTGATGGCGGTCGATGGCGGGGGCAACCTGCTGTACTGCTACCCGGACAAGCCGCCGATCGCAATTGAGATGGTGCCGCCGGACAATTATTTCTCAGACCGGATTGTGGGGATCACCCTGGAAAACGAGAACCTCTACATCCTCGATGAAGGCCGCAACATGGTGTGGTACTACACCCCTACGGATGACAATTATCAGTACCGCGAGGCGCCGTATTTCTTCTTCCAGGATGAGGTCCCGGATATGCTCAATACGATCGACTTTGCAGTTGACCGCGAGCAGCTCTATTTGCTGTACAACTCGTGGACAACGACCACCTGCACCTACAGCACGCTGGAAGCAGCGATGACCACCTGCAAGGAACCGGAAGAGTATACCGATACCCGCCCGGGGCGAGAAAGCGGACCGGTAATTGACGATGCGGTCTTTTACCAGATGCAGCATACTCAGCCGCCAGAGCCCTCGCTCTACTACCTGGACCCAATCAACCGCTCAATTTACCATTTCAGCCTGCGGTTGAATCTGGTGAAGCAGTACCGCCCCCAGTCCGACCTGGAAGAAGGCCTGATCACCGCCTTTGCGATCAGCCCATCACGGCATTTGTTCATCGCCATGGAAAACAAAGTGTTTATCGGCACGCTGCCCTGAACCGATGACTGTTTTTGTTGAAGTCGCGGTGAATGTCCCCAAGGTCAGCGGGGTGTTCCATTATCACCTGTCACCTGAACTTGAAGATTTGTATGCTCCCGGCATGCTGGTTGAGGTCCCTTTTGGACAGCAGCGTGTGCAGGGCGTGCTGCTCTCCCAGGTTGAGACCCCGGAGGTGGCCGAGACCAAAGCGGTCACCGCGATCCTCGACCAGGAAATTACGATCACTGCGGCGCAAATCGAGCTGGCCAGGTGGATTGCTCAGACTTCGCTGGCTCCACTCTCGCGCTGCATCAGCCTGATGCTCCCGGTGGGGATCAGTAAATTAGCCGACCGGCTGTACACCCTGGAAAATGAACCCCCGAAAAACGAAAAACTAAACGCAATCAGCCAGCAGTTGATTGATGTTTTACGAGACCGCGGCCCGCTGCGCGGGCGGCAAATTGAGCGGGCATTGCCGAAAAGCAGATGGCGTCCTGCAGCGCGATCCATGATCGCTAAAGAGTGGCTCAGCGCGCTTGCTGTCCTACCTCCCCCAAAGGTGCGTCCACGCTATATCAAGACCGCCCAGCTGGCAATCCCGCCGGAGCAGGCAGAAGCTCACCTGGAAGGCCTGAGCAAGAAGCCTAATGTGCAGGAGCGCCGCCAGCGGATCCTGGAATTTTTAATCCGTGAGCCAGACCCGGTAGCGATTGACTGGGTGTATGCCGAGAGCGGCGGCAACCTGGCAGACTTGAAATTACTGCACGAGAAAGAACTGGTGATCCTGCGGGAAGAGCAGATCTGGCGGGACCCGCTCGCCGGGCTGGCTTATGACCCCAGCACACCGCTGGCGCTGACCGATGATCAGCAGGCCGCCTGGGAACCGATCAGACAAAAATTAAACCAGGACGGGCCCTCAAAGCCGATCCTGCTGCACGGGGTGACCGGCTCGGGGAAGACCGAGCTGTATTTGCGGGCCGTCGCCGAGGTGTTGGAATCAGGCAGGCAGGCGATCGTACTGGTTCCGGAGATTGCGCTGACCGCCCAGACGGTGCGGCGGTTTATGTCCCGCTTCCCCGGACGGGTGGGATTGGTGCACTCGGGATTGTCAGCAGGGGAACGCTACGATACCTGGCGGCGGGCGCGCCAGGGTAAGCTCGGCGTGGTGATCGGGCCGCGCAGCGCTTTGTTCTCTCCATTGCCCAATCTGGGCCTGGTGGTGGTCGATGAATCGCATGACGGCTCGTATTACCAGGACAGCCTGCCGCCGTATTATCATGCCCGGGATGCGGCAGTGGCTTTGACCGAGATCACCGGCAGCGTGTGCCTGTTAGGTTCGGCGACCCCTGACCTGACCAGCCTGCAAAACAGCCGCCGCGATAAATGGGACTACCTTTCGCTGCCGAAGCGGATCATGGCGCACCGCGAAACGATCAGGGCTTACGAAAAACGAATCTCAGGGCAGTCGCAGTACCAATCCACCGGCGAACAGGCAGCGATGATCGAACTGCCCCCGGTGAATGTGGTCGATATGCGCGAGGAACTCAAGGCGGGCAACCGCTCGATCTTCAGCCTGGCGCTGCAGCACGGATTGGCCGATGTGCTCAATAAGAAGCAGCAGGCGATCTTGTTTCTCAACCGCCTGGGCTCGGCGACCTATGTGTTCTGCCGGGAATGCGGCGAGTCTTTGAGCTGCCCGAACTGCGAGACCAATCTCACTTATCACGCTGGAAAAGAGAGCCTGCTTTGCCATCACTGCGGCTACCAGCGAAAATTGCCAAAAACATGCCCGAACTGCAGCAGCAGCCAGATCAGGCAGTACGGGATGGGCACCGAGCGGGTGGAGCGTGAAGTGCTCAAGCTCTTCCCCCAGGCGCGCACGCTGCGTTGGGACCGGGAGACCACCCGAAAAAAGGGCGCACACGAGATCATTCTCAGCCATTTCATCAACCAGCGGGCGGACATCCTGATCGGCACCCAGATGCTGGCCAAGGGGCTGGACCTGCCGCTGGTTACCCTGGTCGGCGTGGTGCTCGCTGACGTCGGGCTGAACCTGCCTGATTACCGCGCCGGCGAACGCGTCTTCCAGGTGCTGGCGCAGGTAGCCGGGCGCGCGGGACGCAGTCCGCTGGGCGGGCAGGTGATCCTGCAAACCTTTGATCCAGAGCATTACATCATCCAGGCCGCCGCGGGGCATGACTATTCTGGTTTTTCAGAAAAGGAACTGGGCT
>JBDLJU010000268.1:0-3900 GCA_039714215.1 Chloroflexota bacterium
TTTCAACTTAATATTTCCTATGGATTTATCGGCTGGAGCACGACCACGCTGGAAATCCCTGGACGACAGCTCTCCGGGTTTGAAGATCTAAAAACATCTTCAAACTCACCAGCATTTACCCGCCGCCCCCAATCCCAGACAGAATTGAAGAATCGGGTTTCAACGACAATATAATCAGCCTGCTTTATCCAATCCTCCCCCAACTGATAGTTCCACCAACCGAAGCGCTCCAGTTGATCCCAATCAGCGGCGGGATCAGAAACTAAAGTGAACCTGGCATTTGCCTGCGGCAGGTAGATGTCAACATCGGGCAGGTAAAGCAGGAGCATATCAGATTTTACGTCCCAGAAGACCTGCGATCCTGCTGGAATAACCTCACCCAGCTCAGCGCCGACCTGTTCATGACTGGCGATCACATTGTCGCTGCAGGTGAGTGTATCCAGACCCTGCACAAAAAAACCACTTGAGGCAAACAGCATGCCGACCCCAAAGGTGGAGAAGATCACCACCTTGCCAATGGGCAGATTGAAATTGCGGTTTCCTTTCGCCAAAAGCAGATAAAGCAGCAGCGGAGCCAGGAAAGAAATCCCAAGGATCGTGGTCCATTTTACGACCTGGTCAAATCCCGGATCGTAAAGAATGTACTGGCGGACGGGGAACTTTTCTATCCCAAACTTATTTTCGATGATCTCGAGCAGCGGGATTGAGCCTTCAACCCAGGCTCCATTCTTGAAGCGGGGAATGTTGATCCCGAAGGATTGCTCGCCAAGCTGATTCCGCAGCACAAAGTTATCGTGTTCATATGAGGATTCCATGGCAATGACCAAAACAAAAATCAGAAAGAGTATCGCAATTTGCTTCCAGAGGCGTTTGTTTAAATTCCATGATGGCGCGATTGCGAAGATCAATACAAGCCCAAAGAAATCAAAGAAGAGCATGTAGCCGGGCAGGCAGGAAAACAAGCAGGTCTTGCCGCCAAGCGCTGCCCAGAGATGGACGACCAACATAACCAGGTAAACCAGGATCAGGAAAATGCTAAACTTGCGCTGGTGCTCGCTCTTCCAGCTTTCCTTTTTCGGCCAGAGGAGCAAACTGACCAATACACCAAAGAAGGGAATGAAATTCGCCCGTACTGCCAGAAAGAAAGTTGAAATTCCTCTCCAGGCAAGATGATCGGGGGTGCCGATCCAGTTGCTGATTGGCCACCAACTAAACCCATCCGGGATGAATACCTCACGCCAGGGAGAGCGAAATTCAGCGATCCCGGTGTACAGTTCGGGGGGAACCCAATACGCCCAAATTTTGAGCACGTCCGGCCAGTAGAGGGCATGGAAGAGCACAACAGGGAACAAGCCGGCCCCCGCAACCCAGGCGCCGGTTTTCCAACCGTACTGCCAGATGACATACATGATAAAAAAGAAGACGACCGGCAGCACATTGATTCGTGACATCCCGGCTAACCCCGCCAAAGCTGCCGCCAAACAAAGCTCCCAGATTTTCCGATCCTTCCCTGCCGCCAAAGCGAGCATCCAGGCGAAGAAAAAACTGACCAATCCTTGGGCATATACCTGGCTGAAGGCTTTTATCCAGCCGCTGTTCAAGGCCACCACCCAGATCGCTGCGACTGCCCACCATTTTCCACCACTGCGATAGCTAGCCAGGGATAAACCAACGACGGTGAGCAATCCTAAACCAAAAGCATACATCCGACCGCTGTACATCCCCATGCCAAACCACTTCTGAATATAACCAGGGATCAAGAAAGAGACTGGCATCTGATTGGTCCATGGACCGTAATCTTCAAATGGCTGGAATTCCCCATTGGCGAAGATGCTCCCTTTGTAGAGGTACATTGCCTCATCCCACACCATCGTGGTCAGGCTGTGGGCGAATTCCCAGGACTGCAGGGCATACACCAAAAAACCTAACAGCCCGGCAATTACCGCAAGGACCAGGGAATTTTTCTTCAGAAACTCAGTCAGCTTCAATCTCATTGATCAATTTTCCTCAATTTTTTATTGAATACAGTCAATCGGTTAAGATCGTACCATTTCTGGTTAATCCTCACCAGAGTTGGTTACGGATCCGGAACAAAAACCGAGGCAGGCAGATCCTCCACAGGATAGACCCAAACATATTCCCGCCCCTGGAAAGAGATGGTGTATTCCGGTTCAACATCCGAAATTTCTGCAATGATCCGCGGCGCCTGGTTCAAATTGGCAAGCTCGAAATTAATCACCAGATAATCTGAATCTTCCAGCTTGCGGACATCGCTGTCCGTCCAGCCCGGCTTCGAAATGATATAGTGGACATCCCCGGGGTAGTAGAACATAAACGAACCCGGCGAAAATAACATTACCGTGCTTGACTCTGCCTCGGGTTTTTCCGCCAAGTAATCAGCGGCCTGGTCGAGGAAAGCGCCATGCACGCCCCACCACGGGTTTCCTGCCAAAGGATTGAGATAGACATAGTAATACGGTTTCGCAGGGAGAATGGTCACAATCTGGGCGACAATCAAAATCGCTACGACCAGCCAGCTTACCCAGGTTCGCTTTTCAAACCAGGGCAGCTGCTTAAGCCACTCGATCAGGATCAGCACACCTGCCCCCGCTAAAAATGCAAGCAAGACATGGGCAGAGGTCATATACCGGTCCGCTCGAAAACTGCTCAGCCCACCAATTGCCCCAACCAAAATAACAATATAACCATAGGCATACACATTCATCTCAGTGAGAAATGCCGGGGTTTTCCAGCGGCGTTTGAAAATCAACGCCAGCAGAGCAATCAGATTGCCAAACCAGACAATCAATGTTGGGTGAGCCCAAATTGAGTGCAGGTAGGCCCCGATACCTTCGAGCAGCGATGGACTGCTCACATTCGCTGAGGTACTGAGATTTCCACTATCGATAAAGCCCATGGTATGTTCGATCAATTTAATCATAGTTTTCCACGGATTTGCCCAGGTTGCTGGCCAGAGGGCGATGAACACCAGGCAAACTACTAAAAACCAAATCCCAAAGGGGACCAAGATGGATTTGATCTTGGACCAGGATAATTTTTTCTCTGCTGGATCATTGAATTCAGAAACAAACACATTGAATAGCAGCGCCAAACCGATCAGCGGCACCAAACCCAGAGCGGAGATCTTTGTCAGGGCCGCCAACCCCATCACGATGCCGGATAACAGCAGTGATGACCATCTCTGACCCTGTGTTAGATAATGGTAGAAACTCAACCAGGCAAGCAGAATCAGGCTGCTCATCAACCCCTCATGTGAGTACAACCGAGTTTGCCCGATCACCATTGGATCGAGGATCACAAAGATCATCGTAACCCAGGCGGGGAAGGCTCCCCAAATCCGCCACAGGAACCACAAACTTGCCAATAATGCCGCCGAGGAGGCCAATGCCATGATCTGTCGAGCAGTGACGAGCACATCAAAGATCGAGAAACCTTCTGCTCCCAACAGGTCGATGAGTTTGAATGTATCATTTTCAACAAATTCCCCCACCGCACGGTAAGACCGGTCCTCCAGGGCATAAGCCGCGGTGCCGGCCGCCATGGTAGTCACTCCGGGATGATGATCTTGATAAGTGTGTTCAAGCTCACCGCTGGCAATGCCAAATAAAAAATCTGATGAAAATGTCAACCAGGTGAGTTCATCCACCGTGATTGGACGCTCGATTTGTGAGAACCTGGGAAAAAGTAAACAGACCAGGAAAATAATGACCAATATTGGATTCTGGTACTTTTTCATATCCGGTTCTCCATCAATTTTATTCTTGCTGTTCCACAACTCTCTCGAACTTGAGATGCAAAAAACTAAAGATGATTATACAGTGAAAACCCTGAATTGGATTTCCTCTCCAGGTCAAATTTCGGAAAGATGGGTTATTACAC
>JBDLJU010000269.1:0-3896 GCA_039714215.1 Chloroflexota bacterium
CACCCGAAAGGACCTGGTGGAAACCGCCAGCAAGTTTTTGGTGGCGGCTTTCCGGGATGATTATGATCTCCAGGAATCGCTCTCGACGTTTAAGCAGCGCATCGAGGAAGAAAACTTAATCCGTTACGGCTCTCATTTGTATGCTGAGACGGACCGCAGCGCGGTAAAAATTCCGCAAGTTGAAGCGGTATACTCTGAAAATTCGCCGATGTTGAACGGATTTGAGATTCTCAACCGGGCTTTTGATGCGATCCTGGAGCGTGAGCCGCGGGTTGTCGCCTTCGGTGAGGATTTGGGGAAGATTGGTGGAGTAAACCAGGCGTTTGCCAGGCTGCAGGATAAGTACGGCGAACTGCGTGTAGCCGACACCGGCATCCGCGAGACCACGATCATGGGACAGGCGATTGGGCTGGCGATGCGCGGACTGCGCCCAATTGCTGAGATCCAGTATCTGGATTACATCTTATATGCGCTGCAAACCATGTCAGATGATTTGGCAACATTGCATTGGCGCACGCGCGGCTTCCAGAAAGCGCCGGTGATCATCCGCACCCGCGGCCACCGTCTGGAAGGCATCTGGCATGCCGGCTCTCCCATGGGGGGCATCCTGCATCTCGTCCGTGGGATCCAGGTCGGCGTACCGCGCAACATGGTGCAGGCCGCGGGGATGTATCACACGCTGCTCAAATCTGATGAGCCTGGCCTGGTCGTGGAAGTATTGAATGGCTACCGCTTGAAGGAACGTCTCCCGGACAATATATCCGAAATGACCGTGCCGTTTGGTGTCCCGGAAGTCATCCGCGAAGGCCGCGACCTGACGATCGTCACTTATGGCGCGTTATGCAGGATTTCGCTCGAAGCCGCGGAAAGGCTGGCTGAGGTGGGCATCTCTGCAGAAGTGATCGACGTACAGACCCTGCTGCCTTTTGATGTAAATCACCTGATTGTGGAATCCCTGAAGAAAACCAGCCGGATCATCTTCCTCGACGAGGATGTCCCCGGCGGGACAACTGCCTATATGATGCAGCAGGTGATCGAGGAGCAGGGGGGGTATTACTGGCTGGACAGCGAGCCGCGCACGCTGAGCGCAAAACCGCACCGCACACCGTACGGCAGCGATGGGGGCTATTTCGCCAAGCCGAATGTAGAGTCGGTATTTGAAACTGCTTACCGGTTAATGCATGAAGCTGATCCTGGACGTTTTCCCGAGTTCTTCTAAAACTTAATCCTATCTTTCTGCAGCTTTGGGTGTTAGCTGATCTAGAGGATATTTAGGTTCTTCAGAAACCATGAGATTGTAAATCCTGGGCTATAATCGGAGATGTAATCTCATTCAGCTGCGGAGGCGTTCATGCCAGAAATTTTCGCCATACTTGGAATTTGTTTGCTGGGATATCTATCGGGGTCGCTGACCTTCTCAATCTGGGTCACAAAACTGGTTAAAGGCGTCGATGTGCGTGATGCCGGCTCAGGGCACGCCACGACGACGAACACGATCCGGCAGGCCGGATGGCTGCCGGGAGTGATCGTGCTGATTCTCGATATCGGTAAAGGCTTTGTCCCAACCTGGTTGGCGGTCAAATATGCGCCTGCTGAGTGGGTGGTTGTGCTGACAGCAGCTTTAGCGGTGGTAGGACACTGCTGGCCGGTGTTTGCCGGCTTTCGGGGGGGGATGGGTCTGGCCGTCGCTGGGGGAGGTTTTCTGGCGATTGATATCCAGTTTTTCTTTGTCGCTCTCGGATTATTAATTGCGCTGACTCTATTAATCAGGCACTCTGCGCGGGCAGCGATCGTCACCGGGGTAATTTTGGCGCCGGTGTTTTATCTTTTTGGCGGGCGAGGATTAATTATCTATGCTGCTGCCGCGTCTGGATTGGTGCTGGCGGTCAGGTTTTTAAGCGACTACAACCGGGAGTACCGCGAGCTGTGGTTGGATAGAGAGAAACCGGAGGGGTGAGAAGTGTTAGAGAATAATCAAAATAGCGATCTAAGGATTAAGTTAAAAAAAATATTTGGGGTATTTCGAAAAATTATATTTGGAATATTTAATGTAGTGATTGTTGCTGTTGTTTCATTGCTTTTTCTTTGGTATTTAGATACAAGAGGAATTCAGTATCGAGCACCGGGCGAGCTAAGTCCATGGAAAATATTTGATAAATTAGATGCTGCAGGATATGTTGTCAGCTCAGTAGAAGAGAACGATTCTCCAACCGGGTGGTCAAGTCAACTTGGGTATAATATTACCTTTGATATTCAAGAAAAGGATCAGATATATACCGTTCGGGTTATTGAATGTAAATCATTCAGGGAGGCTAAAAAAGAAGCGAAGTATACGAATAAGATAGATAGGCAGGTGGGTGGAAATCTCGCCTATGCGTTTCCTTTTGGAAATTTACTGGTCGAGTTTTGGCCGTCTGATGAAGAATTTGGGAGGAAACTGTTGGACTTTCTAATAGAATCCGAGTAAATCTAGAAAGAAAGAGAAAAGAAGAACCATAAATTTCAGTTCTAATTCTCCTCCTTTATAATATCTTTTGATTTTGAAAAGAATTCGTTCCTATGCGGGGGCGTGGGGTCGAGAAGCATAACAACAGCCCTGGATTTCCAGGGCTGTTCACTGATCGAACAAAATTCGATATTATTTTTTTCCAGCGGGCTTCTTTTTCTTTGCCGGTTTCTTCTTAACCAGCTCCGGCGGCAGGTGGGCGATGTCGATTGCCGGGTCGTCGCAGAACAGCATCGCCCGTTCGATCACATTTCTCAGCTCACGGATATTCCCCGGCCAGTCGTGGGCAATCAGCATTTCAAGTGCTTCGGGGGTGATGTCCTGGATATTCAATCCCATCCGTGGATTAAGTTCGTTGATCATAAAGCCAACAAATTCAGGAATGTCCTCTTTGCGTTCACGCAGGGCGGGCATGTGGAGGTCTACGACCTTGAGTCGGTAGTATAAATCCTCACGGAACTCGTTATCTTCGATCATCTGTTTTAACGGGCGGTTGGATGCCGCCAATACCTGGACGTCGACTTTGATTTCTTCATTGCCGCCCATCCGGCGGAAGGACTGCTCTTCCAGGGCACGCAGCAGCTTGGCCTGGATATCCAGGGGCATCGAGGAAATTTCATCAAGGAAGAGGATGCCGTCATCGGCGACTTCCATTAATCCCAATTTGCGTTTCTCAGCCCCGGTGAAGGAACCGGCTTCATGGCCGAACAGCTCGGTTTCGAGCATCGTCAGCTGGATGGCGGCGCAGTTGATCGCAATGAACTGTTTGTCTGCGCGGGGGCCCATCTGGTGAATCGCCTTTGCGAGGATTTCCTTGCCGGTGCCGGTCTCGCCCGTGATCAGCACCGAAACGGATGCCATAGACGCTCGCTGGGCCTGCTTGTACAGTGAGTTGATCTCGGGTGAACTGCCTACTACCATGTTTCCGGAAAACTGCTGATTTTGGCGCAGGTGAGCCAGCTCACGACGCATCTGCACGACCTCGCCAGCGCGGGTGATCGATTGCTCCAGCTCGGAAAGTTCAATTGGTTTTTGGAAAAAATCATGCGCCCCATTTTTCATCGCAGTAACTGCCATGTCAATATCGCCGTATGCGGTGATCATGATGATCGGGGGGCGGTTGAGCATATGGCGGGTTTCTTCTATTAAGGTGGGACCGAAACCATCAGGGAGTTGGGCATCGAGCAGCACAATATCTGCATTTCCCTGGTTGAGCTGCTTTTTGGCTTCTTTGATTGTCGGGGCTTCTATGGTGGTATACCCCTTTTTGATCAGGAATTTCGAGATGTGATGACGGGCATTGTCCTCGTCTTCGACGATCAGGATGGTTAAACTCATAATTTCGCCTTTGCTTTTGGAGACTGGGGGTTGTGACAGCCTCAGGATGATT
>JBDLJU010000270.1:0-3843 GCA_039714215.1 Chloroflexota bacterium
GGCAAGCAGGAGGATGGGGAATCCTTAAAAAACTGCTTAAAAAGAGAGATTAATGAAGAACTTGGGGTTAAAATTATGGTAGGTGAACAGCTTGGCGTTTTCCAGCACGCATATACGCATTTCAAGGTGACACTGCATGCCTTTGAAAGCAAGCTGGTTAATGGGGATCTGAGCCTCAATGTTCACCAGGCAGTAGAATGGGCCAACGTCGAATCATTAGGTGAGTTCCCAATGGGAAAGATTGACCGTCAAATTTCCCAGTTGCTGGCTGCAAGAGGAAATTAGGATGAGCCGTAAATTTCAGCGTCGGAAAGAGGATTTTGTGTGTGAGCACTGTGGACATAGTGTCCTCGGTAGTGGATTCACCAATCACTGCCCGGTGTGTCTATGGAGCAAACATGTGGACATCAATCCCGGGGACCGAGAGGAAAAGTGTCAGGGATTAATGGAACCGGTGGCTGTACAGCCGCAGAAGGACAGCTACCGGATCATGTTCCGCTGCAAGGTCTGTGGGGTAGAACGGTGGAACAAAGCTTCACCAGATGATGACTTTGAAGAGCTGCTCCGGATAGCCAAGCAGCACTCGGAGGGTTAGTATGGATGCAGAGGAGCGTTATGTAGATCGGCGTGAGCGCATGGTTGCGGAGCAGATCGCCAGAAGGATGATTGATAACCAGCGCGTATTGGAGGCGATGCGCACCGTGCCGCGGCACCGCTTTGTCCCGGCTGAATTTGTGGATAAAGCGTATGAGGATCGCCCTCTGCAGATTGGGGAGAGCCAAACGATTTCGCAGCCTTATATTGTGGGACTGATGACCGAATTGTTGGCGCTGCGTTCTGGCGAAGTTGTGCTTGAAGTAGGTACGGGTTCTGGTTACCAGTCGGCTGTCCTGGCTGAGTTGGTTCAGCAAGTCTACACGATTGAACGCCATCAAAGCCTGGCGGACCAGGCTCGGAAAACTCTAGCAGAGCTGGGGTTCCAGAATGTGACTGTGATTGAAGGGGATGGATCGGGAGGTTTGCCGGAGCATGCGCCGTATGACGGCATCCTGGTGACTGCAGCGGCGCCAGAAGTACCCCGGGAGATCCTGGAACAGCTAAAAGATGGCGGCCGGCTGGTAATCCCAGTTGGGGGATACGGCGGGCAAACCCTGGAACTGTGGCAGCGAAAGGGGGATCATTTTGAGCACCAGTCGATCGTCCCGGTGGCCTTTGTGCCTTTACGCGGGGAGCATGGCTGGGAAAAAGATTGGTATGATTAGTCGAAACAATTTTAGAAAAAAATGAAGAGGACAAATGATTAAACGTAATCAAATAAGAATATTGTTTTACCTGTTGTTGGTTGTTTTCATATTCTCAGCCTGCAGTGGTGATTTGCCACAAAGCGACGACCCGTTTGTGCTGGCGACGACAACGATTGTTGGAGATGTGGCCTCCCAGATTGGTGGAGAGCTGATGGAAGTGCGTGTGCTGCTTCCCCCCGATGTCGACCCTCACAGCTTCCAGCCCACCCCCCAAGACCTGGTGGCAATCGAACAGGCGGAGTTGGTGTTGACCAATGGCTTTGGCCTGGAGGAGTTTTTAGGGGAGATGATTGAGGATACAGCCAGCGCAGATAAGATTGTGGAAGTTTCTTTGGGTGTGTCTCCGATCTATTTTGGGGAGAATGCTGATAAACATGGTGTTGACCCCCATGTTTGGATGTCTCCGCTGAATGTGGTGGTTTGGGTAGAAAACATTGCGTCGGCGTTAGCTGAATTGGATCCGGTGCATACGGCAGAATATCAGGCGAACGCCCAGGCATATCAAGAGGAGCTTGAGGATCTGCATAATTGGGCATTGGATCAGTTTGATCTTGTTCCGGAAGACCAGCGTTTATTGGTCGCAGATCATGAGACTTTTAATTATTTGGCGCGGGCGTATGGATTTGATGTTGTCGGTGCGCTGACTGGCTTCAGTAGTTTGGCAGAGTCTTCTGCGCAGGAATTGGCTGCATTGGAGGATGCGATTATGGACCTGGGTGTACCGGCGATCTTCGTGAGCACTACGGTGCCGCCTGGTTTGGCTGAACAGGTAGCGGAAGATACCGGCATAAAGGTGGTGCGGGTGTATACTGGCTCGCTGAGTGCGGAAGATGGCCCGGCAGCGAATTATATTGAGCTGTTGCGGAATACGATCAGTTTGATGGTTGACGCGCTGAGGTAGTTAAATTCTAGCAGGAATGAATACCGGTTAATTTTATGATTCTTCTGCCCTGCGGACGTTCCAGAGTGACCTGAAGTAAATCAGTGGTTTTCTCGAAATCCCGTGAATTTATTCATTCAACCTATAACTTTGCACTTCCCCGCGGTACAATTTATCCGCAACAGACTTGCATAAAGGAAGCTATGAATACCTTTCAAAAATTAGCTCGCGCCTGGCAGCGGAATTATGCTCACCTCGAAGGGGCATCTTTCCTCACTGTATCTGATCTCAGCGTTCGCTATGACGGACTACCTGCACTAGATCAGGTTGGTTTCAGCCTGGACGGTGAAGAATTTGTGGCAGTGGTTGGACCGAATGGGGCGGGAAAGAGTACGCTGTTTAAAACCATTGCGGGGGTAATTACCCCTACCAGTGGCAGGGTGACCCTGGGGGGGCATGATCCGGCGGGGCATATTTGCATCGCCTATCTGCCTCAGCGCAGCGATGTAGACTGGGGCTTTCCGGTGAGTGTTAAGGATGTTGTGATGATGGGACGGGTGGGCAAGATCGGCTTGTTCCGCAACCCATCCTCAGCTGATTGGCAGGTAGTCGAACAGTCGCTGGAAATGGTCAATATGGCAAAGATGTCTGAGAGGCAAATTAGTGAGCTCTCTGGCGGGCAGCAGCAGCGGGTATTTATCGCCCAGGCATTAGCCCAGGAAGCCGAACTGCTGTTAATGGACGAACCGCTTGCCGGTCTGGACGTGCCCTCGCAGGAAGAGTTTTTCCATGTGCTCCAACTGCTCCGTGAGCGAAAGGTAACCTTAATGGTGGCGACCCATGATCTTGGCTTGGCCGCTGCTCATTTTGATAAAGTGATGTTGTTGAACGGCAGTTTGATGGGCTTTGGTAATCCAGGGGAGGTGTTGACTGAGGAACAGCTTGTAGAGGCATATGGAAATCATCTGCACCTGATTAAAACCAAGGATGGGGTTGTTTTTGTGGAGCACAAGTGAACGCATTCTTAGATTTGATTATTGATCCTATGCAGTACGGCTTTATGCAGCGCGGCTTATCGGCGGCGATATTGGTCGGAGTGGCCTGTGCCCTTGTCGGTACTTATGTTGTGCTGAGAGGGATGACCTTCCTCGGAGACGCGTTGGCTCATGCGATCTTGCCTGGGGTAGCGATTGGCTACCTGGTAAACAATGGAGCGCAAGGTCCGGTGTTGTGGTGGGGGCTGGGTACGGCGATCCTGACTGCTTTGGGGATAGGCACGATCAGCCGAAAAGGTCGCTTGAAAGAAGATGCTGCAATTGGGGTGATCTTTGCTGGGATGTTTGCCTTGGGGATTGCATTAATTTCGAGTACCGGAAGCTATGCGGTCGACCTGGTGCATTTCCTGTTTGGGGATGTACTCAGCGTTTCGACCCAAGATCTGCTAATGACAGGCTCTCTGGCTGTGGTGGTGATGCTGATCATTGTTGCGCTGTATAAAGAGTTCTTAGTGCTCTCATTTGACCCGGTGCTGGCGATTACGCTGCGCTTACCGGCGCGCTTTCTGGAATATTTAATGCTGGCTTTGATCGCGGTAACGATTGTGGTCTCGCTGCAAACGGTAGGGATTGCACTGATGGTTGCGATGCTGGCAACCCCGGC
>JBDLJU010000271.1:0-3840 GCA_039714215.1 Chloroflexota bacterium
GGTGAAACCAAATTATTCAATTCTGCGATTTCCTTCCAGCTGATCTCCAGCTCCCGGGCGATTTGCATCAGGTGTTCCCCGGCCTGGACCGTGTAAAGCTGGTAGGCTCTTTCGGCAGGCTCAGGCTCAGAATCCTCTCCCCTAGAGTCCACGACCGATCCACTGGGCAGCAGCAGCTCCTGTCCAGCGTAGAGCAAATAAGGATATACCAGATTGTTCAAGGAGGCAATCTCTTTCCAATCGACCTCTAATTCCTGAGAAATTTGGACTAAATGCTCACCTTGCTTCACCTGGTAGGTTACCTCTGGAATTGGGGTTGGCTCGGGTGTCGGGGTAGGCTGGGGGACGTTTGTAGGTGCCGGTGCAGGTGTAGAGACCTCATCTGAGGTTTCAGAATTCCCGGCTCCACCCCCTGTGAATAAAACTTGACCAGGAAAAATGGCATACGGATAAGTTATCCCGTTGATCGCGGCCAGGTCCTGCCAGCTGATCCCCCAGGCATCTGCCAGCTTAGAAAGATAATCACCAGGCTGCACAATATATTTTTCCTTGAGATTGCCGGTATTCGCCGGGACCTCGGGATCGACGTTCGTAAAACCCGTAGCAGTTACTGCGAGATTGCCTAATACCCGCCAGGATGTCCGGAAGTTATCATAAGAGAAGGCTGCCCGGCTGCCGCTGCCCGCGTCGAGCAGATAGATCGCTCCGAGATCATATCCATAAGCGATCATCGAGTGTTCATATGCAGCCACAATCACTTCTGAGCCATCTTTTGCCAGATAAGTCTGGGGAGTGCCAGACCACACCCTGCCAATCACCCAGACCATTACAGGTCTTCCGGCGGCAATTTCTCTTTTAATATCTTTTACAGTGAAGCCTTTATGGGCCTTGGCATTTACGCCATACTCGCGCAGCAATTTGGCGATCGGAGGTGCATGCACCCCGTAAGGATTTGGCGGCGTTTGCCCCCAGGCTCCAAATACGCTTCCCACAAAACCGGCTTCTGGGTTATCAGATTTCGGGAGTTGTTCAAAAAATACAGTTTCACTGACCGATGCGCCCCAATACCCTGCCAGGTCTGCCGCTGAACGAGATTCACAAGACAAAGGCCAGGTTTGTCCATGACCAACCAAACCCTCAACAAAAGCATAATCTGGGAGGGTTTCATTGGGTAACGGAGCAGCCCCAATAAAAACTATAACAACCAGGCTGATCAAAAACATCTTTTTCATCGGTAAAACTCCATACAATTAATTTTAGCCACAGATCGATATCAAGGCAAGGGGTATAATGTAACCAATATGAACGGATTTGATCAACTCACATCTGAAGCCGAGCAGTACCTGAGCCTCTCGCTTTCCGCGAATCAGGTGGAGAGCCTGGCGCGGTTTGCTGAAATGCTGATGGAATGGAATCAGAAAATCAGCCTGACAGCAATCCGTTCAGCAGATGAAATCCGGATCAAACATATTCTCGACTCGCTCAGCTGCCACCTCGCCATGCAGCACGCCCCGATCGGCCATGTTATCGATATCGGTTCTGGGGCAGGATTTCCTGGGATTCCATTAAAAATACTTTACCCAGAAATGCGGCTATCACTGGTCGAGTCGGTGAACAAAAAGACACAGTTTCTCAGTCATGTAGTGCAAGAATTAGGCCTGAGTGAAGTTGAAATTCTCACAGAACGCGCTGAGGTGATTGGGCAGCAGGATGCACATCGAGCACACTATGACTGGGCGGCTGCCAGGGCTGTGGCTCGCCTGCCAGTCTTAGCAGAATATCTGCTTCCCCTGGTAAAGGTCGGCGGGTACATGCTCGCCCAAAAGGGGGAGAGCGCTCCCTCTGAACTGACCCAGGCCCAAACAGCTTTAGAACAGCTTGGGGGCGAAGTTGTTAAAAGCATCCCTGTAAAACTTCCCGGTGATCTCCCTGGGCGCTATTTGGTGCTGATCCAAAAAGTACGCCCAACCCCAGATAAATTCCCCCGCAGAGCCGGAATACCAGGCAAACGCCCACTGGGAAATTAACTCTTACCAGTAAATTTCAAGCAAAGTTGAGCATTCCCCCTGATTAATTAAAACAAAACATCCCTCCGGGATATTCCAAGAGAGACGTGAATTTTGTTCAATTCAACGCCGAGATTCGGCGACCGGCGGGAGCCAAAGACCAATTAATCTGGGAAGATTGCTAATTGTTTTGAGGTTTTGGCGCGCGGCTTTTGTTGTAACGGTAGGTGATCCGCCCACGAGATAAATCGTAGGGTGACATTTCCATCGCTACACGATCTCCTAATAAAATCCGAATGTAGTATCTTCGCATTTTACCTGAGAGGTAGGCGAGCACCTCATGTCCATTATCCAGGCGGACTTTGAACTGGGTGCCGGGTAATGCCTCAATCACGGTACCTTCTACTTTGATCTTGTCTGATTCTTTTGCCATATATTTAATACTCCTATTAAAGCGAAAACTCGGTTTTGGCAAGCCAACCGAGCGAAAATCCTCTCAAAAAGCTTATTGCAGGAAAAAGATCATGCTATGGGCAATTTCCCTTTCGACTACTAATGATTAATCAATCGAGCTTGAGGCCCGCGGCTTGCCACCGGATAGATTATACCCCGCCGAAGATGACCTTGTCAAACTTGAACATAGGAAATATGACAATTATTCTATGGAGAAGCCAGAATTTCACGAAAAACCATCCAAAATAACCAATTTACTACAGGGAAAAACCTGATGGGTATTTGATAATTCATCAATCTGTGCTATTCTAGAAAAATGGAAAGATAATAATTTGGAAATGGAGGAAGAAATGAAGTCCAGATCAGCAATAAAAATATTAGTTTTTTGCCTGACCCTTATTCTGGTAACGATCGCATGTGAAGCAGTCAGCTCAAACAACAACCAGAATGCCCCAGCAGATCAAAATTCTGCTCCTGATCAGTCGAACAACGATCAAGGAAACTCTGATAACGAAGGGAATGCAGAAGGAGCAGGAAATCAGCCGGCGGCAGAAGAACCCGCCGTAGTACCCACCAATACATCAGCGGTGCCTACGCCGACAGTGGCGCATGTCACCTTTCCCAACCAACCAGGCTCATCGGTTTGGCTCGCCGAGGCATCTTCAAAGGCCTACGCCTCTGAGGGCCGCTCGATCGCAGATGCCTTCTTCAAGATGCAGCTAGAGAGACCCTTCACCTCTCAGGCAATGGAATATCACGGACATCTTGATATTAAGCGCGGAGAACTGAGCGTCACCTCCGGATTTATCTATGTGACCATCTTCGTTGAAGATACTCCCCCATCTGCAGTTAACGCCCATTATGGAATCGAATTCGATGCTGACCAGGACGGCCGCGGTGATTGGTTAGTATACGGCCTGGTACCCGCGGGCACCGATTGGACGGTGGAAGGCGTGCGCGTCTACCATGACAGCAATAACGATGTTGGCGGCCCGACTCCGCTGGAGGATGATGGCCCGCTCACCACGCTGGATGGCTATGATGAAATCCTCTTTAACCAGGGCTACGAAACCACTGACCCAGATATGGCCTGGATCCGCAGAGATCCCAACAACCCAAACCGAGTCCAGTTGGCGGTTAAATACTCAGTGATCGGTTCAGCAGACACATTCCTGTGGGGTGTGTGGGCAGATGCCGGCCCGGTTGAACCCGCCTGGTTCGATTACAACGACCATTACAGTTCTGCCCAGGCAGGCTCACCATTATCCAACAGCCCAGATTTCCCACTCAATGAATTGGCTCTGGTAGACAACACATGCCGATGGAGCTATGGGTTTACCCCAGATGGATCTGAACCGGGAATCTGCACCGTTCCGGCTAC
>JBDLJU010000272.1:0-3817 GCA_039714215.1 Chloroflexota bacterium
CATACCCCTGAGGGGATGTTGGTGTAACTGCTGCCTGAGAAACCTGAGTCGCCCCGAGATCGGTTTCGGTAACCCGGGTTGGTAGAGGACTCCCCGATGGTTCTGCGGCGGGGAATCCTGCGCTGCTGCTTTCCTGAATTGGCGATTCGGGAGAGATGACCTCCTGGGGCTGATCAGTATCCGGGGGGATAGTCTCAGCGGCCAAATCATGATTTTCTGATGGGGTAGGCTTGATCGCGCGCGGCTTGGTATCTTCCAAAGATGAAGCTGGGGGTTGCTGATCGAGATTAGCAGCACCTGCTTCGGCAGCCATCACAGTAGTGTTGTCTTCAAAACCAGAAGATGAGTCGTTCTCGGGTGAAGAGATTGCAGGCAGCTCTTGCTCTGTGCCTGGATCGATGGGGAGTCCCTCGTGCCCACGCCCATGCCACCCAGAAGTTTGGTCAGGCGAATCTGCTGGGGATAGTGAGTCTTCAGCAGGTCCGGCGCGTTCAACGCTGAGGGTTTCCTCTGGAGAGGCCTCTGCATTTGAACTGGTTGGCTGGTATGGCTGGGTGGTCAGGCGTCGGAAGCGCTCAGGCGCATCTTCTTCTGAACCCTGTTCAGGTTGTTCCGAATCTGGGTGTTTCTTCTCTTCATCCATGCTTTCACCAAATGTTAGATTTACTCTTCACCAGGCTTACTTAAGATCAGAGCAGTCCAAAATCCTTTCATTACAATTTCGTCCCGCTGATTAATTACATTTAGCATAATTTTCACGTTACCGCCCCCCAACCTTGGAATGTGTTTTTTCTCTTTTACAGTCAGTTCGACATGGATCGTATCGTTGAAAAAGATGGGGTTCGAGAATTTCCACTCGCTGATCTCGCGAAAAGCGATCACTGTGCCCTCCAAAGCGCCCGTTTGAGCAACCAACCCCGAGGCAACTGAGAGCCCCAACAGGCCATGGGCAACCCGCTGACCAAAATTCGTCGACTGGGTGAACTCATCGTCTGTATGGATCTGGTTATAGTCACCAGACAAACCGGCAAAGGTTACCACATCTGTCTCTGTGATTGTACGCCCGGCGCTGACCACCTTTAAACCGATTTCAAATTCCTCAAACCACAATCCACGTACATCTGAAAATTGTTTGCCCATCAACTTTACTCCTTTTTTGATACAACATTAAGATTAATTTTACAGGAAAAATTAATTTCACTGATTCTAGCATAAAACCCTTTGACCGCAGAGCATTATCCCCGTACAATGCAGGTATGCGCACCTGGAAAATTTCTCCCAAAGATCCGATAAGCTTGACCCTGGCAGCCGATTCCCGGTTGACAAATCTGGATTACACCGATGACCAAATTTGGGAACTGCTGCCTGGTGGAGGGGAACCTGCCGCAATCCTGCTGCAAACCAGCTACGGGCTTCGAGCCCGCAACATGCGGATCTTTCCACAATTTGAAGAAGCCCACAAAGTAATCAGTGATATTTCCGAGTTTGCATCCCTGCCTGAGATTACACACTTCGCACCGAATTATCTCAAAATGGGCGGCAGTCCCTTCCCAGGTATAGACGTAATCCTCGAGTATTGGGTTCCCGACTGCCAGACGATTGCCGGGCGGATCCAAATTCAAAATTCAAGCACGATTAATCGAAATTTTCGTTTTGCCATCTGCGCACTGCTTAATCCAAATGATTCAAGCGGGCGGGCGATGACTCCTCAAAAAATTGAGGTGGCGAACGTGTTGGTAGGGAAAACAGAAAAACTTTCGCCCGTGCTGTTCATCACTGGGGGAGCGAGCAGCATTTCAAGCCCTTACCCGGGCTTGACCCACAGTCTTTCCCTCTCCAGTGGTCAATCTCGGAGGTTCACCTGGGTGCTGGCGTCCCACCCCGAGACGGAACAATCATTCCGCCACGCGCGACTGACCGCCTCACAAAACTTTGATTCACAGATCAGCCAGATTGAGATGCTCGCCTCCCAGCAGGTGGAGATTCTTACGGGCGATCCAGATTGGGACCTGGCCTTTGCGATGGGAAGGAAAACAGCCCAGGGCTTGCTTCACAGCAGGAACAAACAATTAAAGCACACCTCGTTTGTTTCAACCCGGTTACCTGACCAGGGTTACTCTCCTGGTGGCAGCGGTTCAGATTACAACCACCTTTGGAACGGGCAAAGCGCGATGGAGACCTGGTATCTGCTCCAATACTTGCTGCCTGAACACCCCGAACTTGCTAAAGGTTTGATCTTGAATTTTATCGATACCCAGCAGGAAAGCGGGTTTATCGACTTTAAACCTGGCTTAGCCGGGCAAAAGAGTGGGATCCTGGCTCCCCCCCTGTTAGTATCTTCTGCCTGGGAAATTTACCAGGCCACCCTCGACAAAAATTTCATAGAGAAAGTTTTTGATCCATTGTATAAATTTATCATGGCCTGGTTTACTTCAAGCCACGACCGCGATGGAGATGGGCTCCCTGAATGGGTCAGTGCGATCCAAAGCGGCTATGATGAAAACCCAAGCTTCTCTCCCTGGCTGGATTGGACCCAAGGTGCAGACATCTCACTGGTGGAAAGCCCCGACCTGATCTGCTACCTCTATCGCGAATTAGACTTGCTCTCCCAAATGGCTGAACTGCTTGAACGGCTGGAAGTAGTGCCTCTTCTCCAGGAAAAATCGGGGAAATTAATTGGGGCAGCGCAGAGCGCATGGAACAGCCGGCGGGCCAGTTACCAATATTGGGACCGTGATACGCACCTATCCAATAAAGGCAAACTGCTGAAAAAACATTCAGGCTCAGGGAAAATTTCACTGAAACTTGTTTTTGAGCAGCCTTTACGCCTGATGATCGAAATTAAAAGCATGCAATCCCCTCCCCCGAATGTAAGCTTAACGATTAACGGCCGGGGGGACGATGGCAAGAAAGTTCTTCAGAAGATTTCAACCGAGGCAATCACCTGGATGCAGAACCGCTGCACCATTGCCCTTCCGAAATTGTTCTCTACAGTTGAAAAGTTCGAAATAAAAGGTCTCCCAGATGATGGGGAATTCTCACTCTTGGTGATCGATCACACCCGGGAAGACCACACCTTGCTCACTCCGATCTGGTCCGGAATTCCGACAGAGAGTCAAATCGACAAGCTGATCAAACGCAAATTAGGGAACAGTAAGTCGTATTACCGCAAAAACGGCATCCCAGCATGCCCTAAAAAAGGAAAAAAAGATCAGCCCGGTCTGTGCGATTATCTTTGGCTGCCATGGAATGTGATGATTGGAGAGGGCCTGCTGAGCTATGGCCGGCGGGAGGAAGTGGTTGATTTAATTTCAAGGGTTATGGGTGCAATCATCCAGAACTTAAAAAGTGAGCAAGCTTTCCGGGCCAACTATCATACAGAACTTGCCATGGTGGCTGGTCAGCGCGGGTCCCTGGTTGGGCTTCCTCCAGTAGGTTTATTCCTAAAAACGCTCGGAATTCGCCCAATCAGCCCATGGAGGGTGGAAATATCTAACTTGAACCCCTTCCCGTGGCAAGTTAGAGTAAAATATAGAGGTATGCAAATTGAAAGTACGGCAAGAGAAGTTACCGTTACTTTCCCTGATGGAGAAAGTTTCACAGTTGAAGGGGAAATTCCTTGCCGGCTAGAACATAAACCGCCATTTGATAATGGTGTTCCTAAAGGTGTTTAATTATGGAATTGCTTGAAATTGTCCAGCTGGTTATTGCGCTGCTGTTTATCGCCAGTTTAGTGGCGATCGCCGTTCAAAAACTGCGGATGCCTTACACAGTTGGATTGGTGCTGGTCGGGTTAGGGTTAGCTGTTACCCGGACC
>JBDLJU010000273.1:0-3738 GCA_039714215.1 Chloroflexota bacterium
ACGGCGGTGGCGATGAATGAATCATCGTTGTTTGAGCCTGCTGGGGCGAAGGTGCATCCAGCCAGCGCAATTAATCCAAGCAAAGTGATCAGAAATCCATTTTTTGTTCTCATTGTTTCTCCTCGGAATGTAATTTTTGCACGCAGACGGCCGCTAGTTCAGCCAGGAAAACGCGCGGTTGATTACTTAGTAACAGGTAACAATCAAAAAGTGCTGATTGATCAAATTGTAGCTGAAGTAAATTGTTTTTGCACTCAAATATTGGGGCAGGCTGGGATTGGTTTCAATCAAAGATGCTATGCTTCGATCAAAAAAGCCTGGAAAAATCCAGGCTTAGACGATTTATTACCAGAGGATCAAGCAAAGAAATCTCTGACTTGATCGAACAAACTGCGTTCTTGAGGATGCACCTCGCTGCCCAGGCTCTCGGCAAGTTTTTCGAGCAGTTCTCGCTGCTCAGCGTCAACCCGGCTGGGGATCTCTATGTTGATCACGACCAGCTGGTCGCCGCGGCGCTCGCTGCGTAAGTGAGGGACGCCTTTGTCGCGCATCCGGAGCACTTTCCCGGGTTGTGTTCCCGCAGGAATAGAGAGGATGGCATCTCCATCCACAGTAGGCACTTCAACATCTGCGCCCAAAGTTGCCTGAGCAATATTCACATCAAGATTGAGGACAATGTCATACTCTCTGCGCTGGAAGAATTGGTGGCGTTTGACCCTGATCCGTAGATAGAGATCTCCGGTGGGCCCACCGTTGAGGCCTGGTTGACCTTCACCAGAGAGGCGGACGCGGGTGCCAGAGTCAACCCCGCTGGGGATATTGACCGTCTTGGCGCGGGATTTGCGCTCCAGCCCGCTGCCGCTGCACTGCTTGCAAGCAGTTTCGACCATCTCGCCGCGTCCCTGGCAGGTTGGGCAGGTAATCACCTGCACCATCGAACCAAATAAGGTCTGCCGGGATTGACGCACTTCGCCCTGACCATTACAGGTAGTGCAGCGCACCTTTGATGTACCAGGTTCAGCGCTGCTGCCATCACAGCGCGAACAAACTTCATCGCGGGTGATGTTGATTTCTTTCTCAATGCCGAAGACGGCTTCTTCGAAAGACAATTCCAGGGTGTACTGCAGGTCTGCGCCGCGGCGTGCCCGGTTGCCCCGCTGTGAGCGGCCGCGTCCGCCAAAGCCAAAATCAAACCCCATCCCAAAGCCAAACATCTCGAGGATATCTTCAATATCGAGGTTGCTGAAGTCTGGCGCACCCCCAAAATTATTCAAACCGGCATGCCCGTAGCGGTCATAGGCGGCACGTTTGTCGGTATCGGAGAGCACTGCGTAGGCTTCGTTGATCTCTTTGAACTTCTCTTCCGCATCGGGTTCTTCACTGACATCTGGATGGAACTGACGTGCCAGCTTACGGAAGGCTGCTTTAATTTCTTCTGGGGAAGCGCTTTTGGCAATGCCGAGCACTTCGTAGTAATCTCGTTGGCTCATAGGATTAAGGTTTTATCCAACCGGGGCAGGCGCGCCTGCCCCGGCATATTGTTAATATTGAAATTTCAGGAAAATGCGAAACATTCTCCAAACTGTTCAACGGATTTTGTTGAGCAGTCGCTAATCAGTATTGTAGACTCGGACACCTGGAGATTGTGAAACAATCTCCCAAACGAATCAGCATTTATGCTGATTCGTCAGACTCAGTGAACTCACCGTCGACTACGTCTTCACCGTCATCGGCAGGAGGGGTTTCTTCGCCTTCAGGGGGGGTACCCATCTCGGGTTCACCCTGTGAGTAAGCGGCAGCACCCATCGCCTGGACAACTTCCATGAGTTCGTCGGTGGCAGTCTTGATCACTTCAGGGTCATCACTCTCGATCACGGCACGCAGCTTCTCAACACCATCGTTGACTTTCTGCTTGGTGTCATCGTCGATTTTGTCAGCCAGGTCTTTCAAAGCTTTTTCCGCAGTGTAGATCGTGCTGTCGGCATTGTTCTTCGCCTCAATGAGCCCTTTGCGCTCAGCATCTTCTGCGGCGTGTGCTTCGGCATCAGTTTTCATCTGTTCGACTTCTTCATCCGATAAACCGGAAGAAGCGGTGATCGTGATGTTCTGGCTGCGGCCGGTGGCTTTGTCCAGAGCGGTGACTTTGAGGATGCCGTTGGCATCGATATCGAAGGTGACCTCTACCTGAGGTACGCCGCGCGGTGCGGGGGGAATCCCATCGAGGATAAATTTACCTAATGACTTATTATCCCGGGCCATCGGACGTTCGCCCTGGAGCACATGCACCTCCACCTGCGACTGGTTGTCGCTGGCGGTGGAAAATATCTGGCTTTTGCGGGTCGGGATGGTAGTGTTGCGTTCAATCAAGGGGGTTGCCACGCCGCCGAGGGTTTCGATGGAGAGGGTCAGCGGGGTGACATCCAGGAGCAGGATGTCTTTGACATCACCGCCCAATACGCCAGCCTGAATAGCAGCGCCGCGGGCAACGACTTCGTCCGGATTGACACCCTTGTGGGGATCCTTGTTAAACAGCGAGCGGACCGCGTCCTGCACTGCCGGCATACGGGTCATCCCACCGACGAGCACTACTTCGTCGATATCGCGGGGTTTCAAATCGGCATCTTCTAACGCCTGGCGCATCGGGCCAAGGGTGCGCTGCACCAGCTCGGAAGTCAGCTGCTCCAACTTCGAGCGGCTGAGGGTGGTGACCAAATGTTTCGGGCCGGAGGCATCTGCGGTGAGATACGGCAGGTTGATCTCGGTCTGCATCATCGTGGAGAGTTCGATCTTGGCCTTCTCGGCTGCTTCTTTCAAACGCTGCAGCGATTGACGATCTTCACGCAGGTCAATGCCTTCATTCTTTTTGAATTCTTCAGCCAGCCAGGCAATAATCTTGTCATCGAAGTCATCGCCGCCGAGGAAGGTATCTCCGCTGGTGGCGCGGACTTCAAAGACGCCGTCGCCAACATCGAGGATCGAGATATCGTAGGTCCCGCCGCCAAGGTCATAGACTGCGATAACTTCATTGGCTTTCTTGTCCATCCCATAGGTCAGGGAGGAGGCAGTCGGCTCGTTGATGATTCGCATCACTTCCAGACCGGCAATTTTTCCGGCGTCTTTGGTGGCGTTACGCTGGCTGTCGTTGAAGTACGCCGGCACAGTGATCACCGCCTGGGTGACGGTCTCACCGAGGTAGGCTTCGGCATCCGCTTTGAGCTTGGAAAGGATCATTGCCGAAATTTCCGGCGGGGAGTATTCTTTTTCACCCAAAACCACGCGCACATCGCCGTTGGGAGCTTTGGCTACCTTGTACGGCACATGCCCGATGGCATGCTGTGTCTCTTTATCGTCGTACTTGCGCCCCATGAAGCGCTTGATCGAAAAGATCGTGTTTTCGGGGTTGATCACTGCCTGGTTGCGGGCAGTGCGGCCAACCAAACGTTCGCCATTCTTATTTACTGCGACTACTGAGGGGACCAGCCGTTCGCCTTCTGCGGATGGGATTACGGTCGGTTCGCCGCCTTCCATTACCGCGACAACCGAGTTCGTGGTTCCCAGGTCAATTCCGATGATTTTTGCCATAATTATGCAGCCTCCTAGCTGGCGACCCTTACCAGAGCAGCGCGCAATACACGCTCCCCTATCAGGTAGCCTTTTTGTATTTCTTCGATTATTTGACCACTTTCGTGGTCTTCGCTTTCTTCCTGGGCAATTGCCTCATGAAGGTTGGGGTCAAAC
>JBDLJU010000274.1:0-3713 GCA_039714215.1 Chloroflexota bacterium
TTGCTGCCAGGCTTTTAAGGTGGAGATCACTTCTTCGCCGGCGCCGTGACGGTGGAGGGCCTGGAGGGTGTTGATGATTTGTTTCGGGTTGTCAGCCTGGGGAATGAGGGCGGAGAGAATATCAAGGGCTTGCTCAGGAAACTTTGCCGCCCAGGAACCTGCCAGGGTTTTGCAGATCGTCCAGATGTGGTTATCCTGGTCTGCGGCCCATTTTGCGAGCAGGGTGAGCACGTCCTCTGCCTGCCCGGCTTGCGCCAGGGCGATCAAGGTGCCAACCAGGGCAGCGCGCACATCCGGGTCACTGTTGATCTTTTGCGCAGCTAACCGTGCCAAGGCTTGCCCGGGTTGGTGGGGGAGCAGGGAGATGGCGAGGGCCTGCAGGCGCGGCGATGAGGCAGGCAGCCACTGCTCGATCAACGGCTCAATTTTCAGAGGGTCGTCAGTTTTACTTAATCCAAACTGGAGCGCCAGGCGGACATCCTGGCGCGAGTCTGCCGCCGGTTTGTTGAGCTGTTTAATCGTGATCTGGTCCTGGTTGAGGTAGCGGAAAGCAAGAGCCGCCGCGGCGCTGGCGCGCAGTACGGCCTGCGGTTCGTCCGACAGCGGTTGGATCAACGCCAGGTTAAGCCGCGGGCTGGCAAGGGCTTCGCCGACCGGGAGGATCGCTTTTTCGATAAAGGCGGGAGTCATTGGGGGGTTGCCCAATGTCTGGGGCAGGTTGAGCAGCCCTTCAAGGGCGGCCCACAAAGATTCGGGATGCCCGATGCGGGCGGCGGCTTTGATGTCGGTGATAATTGTGCGGATTTGTGAATTCATGTTAACTCGTTTGTGGGACTGACTGGGCCTGGGGGACTTCTTCGCTGTTTTTAAAGAAGATCCAGAGCAGGCTGATGCCGGTGGCATACAGCAGGCCAGTGCTAATGAAAATAGGGGTGAAGCCGTAGCGTTCCTGGACGATGCCAGAAACCAGAGGCATTAATGCCCAGCCAACCTGCCAGGTGAGGGTGAGGATGCTGTTGAAAGCGCCCTGCTGATCTTCGTCGACCTGTTCCATGGCGAAGGCGGCGTAGAGCGGGTGGGTCATGTTCATCAGGGCGCCGCGGCCGAGGAAACCGATGATTGCCAGCCCGAGCCAGGGGGAAAAGCCGACGGCCAGCAGAAACACCAGGCTGACCGCCTGAGCGGAAACAATTGCCCGGATACGCCCTCCGAGCCTGCTGGCCAACCAGGGGCTGGCAAGAATGCTCAACCCGGTTAGCAGCGAAGCGGCGCTGAAAAGATTACCCAAGACCTGATTGGAAATCTGGAAAGTTTCGACGAAGAAGATGTTGAAGTAGGGTACCATCAGTGCGGCGCCAAGACCGATGAATAAGTTAGGGAGCACCAGCCGCCAAATCGCCGGATTGTGCAAAATATCTTGCATATCTTTAAGTGCATTGCTATTTAGTTTGCTGTCAGCGGTCACAGATTCCGGTTGGCTTTTAGAGCCGGGTTCGATCATCCCGATGGGGATAATGGCGAGTAAGACCAGTGAAAGGCTGGCAAGCAGCACGCCCTGGTAGCTGGCAGTGGACTCAGCAGAGATACTGAAGATTGCCTCGAACCAGCCTGGCATTTGCCCGCCAACGGCAGTGCCGATCACGCCTGCCAGGGTAGAGAGCGCCATATCGATGCTGAAGACATAGTTACGGTTCTGCCGGTCAGTGAGGCGGGTGAGCAGCGGGGTGCGGCTGACAAAGAACAACGTTTCACCGATCCCGGCAACAAAGAGCGAGACGAGGATCAAGCCGCTGGAGGTAGTCAGCAGCATGAGGCCGTACCCCAGCACCTGGATGACCAGACCATAGGTGGCGGCTTTTTTACGACCGATGCGGTCGGTGAGCATTCCCAGGGGCAAGCCGAGCACCAGGGTGGCGGCGGGAGCCATGCTGTTGCTCAACCCGAGGAAGTCTTTATCAAAGCCGAGGGAGAGGATATAGAAATTGAAGAACAGGCTGCGGACAGAGAAGAACAGACCAAAGAAGATCGTGACGATGATGAACATCTTCAATGAACGACCTAACCCGTTGAATTTTTTCCACTGTTTGCTTATGAAGGTGATCGGTTTCATGCGCTGCGGTCTAGCCTTTAAGGAGTGTGTTTAATTCGGCGAGTGTTTGCTCGGGGGTTTGGAATAGGATGCCGTGGATACCCAACTGCCGGGCAGCCTGGATGTTTTCGATGAAATCGTCGATGAAGACCGCTTCCCCCGGCTGGCAGCCGAGTGTTTCGAGGGCGATCTGGTAGATTTCGGGTCCGGGTTTTTTGCAGCCGACTTCAGCGGAGATGATCAGGTGGTCGAAGGCATCGCCGATTTCCCAGCTTGTGGTGATCTTCTCACGCAGGATTTCGGAGTAGTTGCTCAACACCGCGGTGGTGTATTTGGTTTTTAGCTCACGGATGCGGTCGACCAGTTCGGTATCGAGCTGATCGCCAGCGAAAAATTGGTCGATGACCTGGTCAAGTTCGGCGCGGTCATCGAGACCGAGCTGGGAACCTACAAAGGCGAGGTGTGCCTCGCGGCTGATTTGGCCGAGCTGCACACGAAATTCTGTTGTATTGCCGAAAATCAGATCTGATAAGGCGTTGACTGTCATCCCGAGGTGGTCAGCAATCTCATTGCGCGGGGTGGGATCCTCAGTGCGTTCAAGCACGCCGCCGATGTCCCAGATGATTGAATTAATTTTCATAAAAGGTCCTGTGTATGGTTGTTGAGTGCTGTTAGTCTTCAGCGCTGGTTTTTCCCAGCTCGATACCGGGGCGTAGTTCCAGCTGATAGACATTGAACTGGTGGATGACCTTCATCCCGGCTCGTTCGTACAATCCTACCGCGCCGGTGAGACTGTCTGCGTCCACGCCGAGTTTGACAATGTGCTGGCCGCGCTCCCAGTATACATTAAAGATATGGTTGAGCAAGGCCAATCCAAGACCGCGCTTACGCCAGGGGCGGCGCACACCGAGGACGTTGACATGCCCAACTTTTTCGCTCTCCCATCCGGTCTTTCGACCGAGGCAGATCCCTACAATCTCGTCGCCGTCCATGGCCTGGAACCATAAGCTGGGGTCGAAGCCATCGTCTTTGAGCCGCCGGTGTTTAAACTCCGCCAGGGCGTGGTCAAAGGGCTCTTCGATGTACCCGAAGTGGTCCTTGAAAGCGTCATCCAGAGCACGGAAATAATTGGGGATTCCGTCTGGGATTGTGCAGGTTTCCAGCCTGATCCCCTCCGGCCATTCGGGTGCGGGTGGGGCGGAGTTCATCTCGATCTTCATTCTGAAAAAATGCCGGCGCGGGGTGTAGCCATGCGCTTCAATCAGTTTGATCGACTCCTCTGCTTGATCCAGACTGAAGGAATGCACCGCCACTCGATATTCCTCAGGTACTTTATCGAGGACATGCCGGGCGCGTTCGATCCCCCAACGGATCAGGTAGGTGCCTAAGCCGAGACCAGTATAGTCTGGGTGCACACGCCCCCAAACCGTCGGGTGAACCGGGATTGGGTCGGTGGCGAATACATCCTGGGAAGCAACGATCTGGCCTTCCGGGTTGAGCACCACGAGGGTGTCTTCCTCGAGGTTTAAATTCGGTGTGGTGTAGTCCGTGATCAGTTCCTGGACGGTGAAGTCATCATGCCCGACCTCGAGGTTTGAGACCAGGTTGTAGATTTCCGTCAGCC
>JBDLJU010000275.1:0-3710 GCA_039714215.1 Chloroflexota bacterium
TGGTGCATTTTCGAGGGGTCTTTAAGCGTGGTTACTGTCAAGAAAAAGGCTGGGGGCTCTTCGGCGTGGACCAAATGATCGGTGAGTCCTAGAGCATAATGTTTGTCAACGTTTGCGTCTTCGTAATACCAGAAATTACCAGAATCCAACCCGGCAGCGCGTAAGTCCATGTCGACGGCCAGATACAGGCTGACTGCTGAAGTGGAGTATTTGGTCTTTTTCAGCCTGCGGGTCAGCCGCCGGGGGAGGTGCTCTGCACCGATTAATTTGTTGAAAGTTACCTCCGGGTCAGCGTTGCTGACGATATGGCTGGCGCGAATTTCCTCACCGTCAGCAAGCTGTACACCAACAGCCCGCTTATCTTCGATGAGGATTTTTTCCACAGCGGTTGCTAAGCGCAGCTCGCCGCCGGCCGCCTTGAGGGCGCGCACAAAAGCTTTGGGGAGGGCTCCGCCGCCTCCCATTGGGTAATAAGCCCCGTCGAAGTAATGGTCGGTAATCCCCATCTGGATTGGGGCTGAAACCTGAGAAGGCGGCATGCCGTGATCGCCGGCTTGCCCATAGAGCACAGCCTGCAAGATTGGGTCGGAAATGAAATGCTCGACGATCTGCTTACCTGTTGCCAGGCTCCAACGCAGCACCGTCAAGAATTTTGATAAGGAGAAATTGTTTAGGCCTTCAAAATAATCATCGATTGCTTGGAAGTAGCCGTCAATGCCTTTCGCCTGGTCAGGGAAACGCGCTTTGAGCCGTGAAATAAATTCTTGCTTCCCTTTGGGGATATCAAAACGCTCATCGCCAATGAAGATGTGGTCAAAGCCATCGGGGTTAAGCTCGCAAAATACCAGGTCTTTTGAGACTCCCAGGCCTTGATATACCCGGGCTAATGATCCGCCTTTATCCAATTTCCCCAGATAATGGACGCCTGGGCTGAAGCGGTAGCCTTCCAGGGAGAAGGAGTGGCACCAGCCGCCGGGCAGCTCATGCTGTTCGAGAACCAGGGTTTTCATCCCTGCCTGGGCCAGGGCAACCGCGGCGGTCAATCCACCAGCGCCGGAACCAATCACGATCACATCATAATGGGTATTGTTGTCCATTTTAAACTCCTCCATCAAAAATTAATAATGTGTTGTCAGAAATTATCATCGGAGAAAAATATTGAATTTCGGGGTGCGGACTTGGAATGAAGAAAGGGCGGTGTTACCCGCCCTTTCCGATTGGGATGGTTAGGATTTTGGTCCGGCCGAGCTGACGTTGGGAGGACAATCAGGTGCAAACTTCTTGAAATTATCAACAAAGCGGGCCGCCAGCTGGTCGTATTTGTGGTCGTATTCTTTCTTATCTGCCCAGGCTTTGGAAGGATAAAGTACGTCATCGGGGACATTCGGGCAGGTCTTAGGAACCTTGAAGCCAAACACCGGGTCGGTGTAGTATTTGACGTTGAGTAAATCATCATTTAGCGCGGCAGTCAGCAGGGCGCGAGTGTGCTTGATGCTGATCCGCTTGCCAATCCCGTAAGCGCCGCCAACCCAGCCGGTGTTGAGCAGCCAGCAGTTCACTCCGTAACGCTCCATTTTCTTGGCGAGCAGGTCGGCATAATACACCGGGTGGTGCACCATGAAGGGGGCGCCAAAGCAAGCGCTGAAAGTGATCTCGGGTTCCTCGCCAAGACCGACCTCGGTGCCGCCGACTTTGGAGGTGTAACCGGATATGAAATGGTACATCGTCTGGTCTGGGGTGAGCTTGGCGATGGGGGGGAGCACACCCTGAGCATCGCAGGTCAGCAGGATGATATTTTTAGGGTGGCCGCCGCGTTTATCGGGGAGCGCATTGCTGATGTACTCCAGCGGGTACGATGCACGCGTGTTTTCAGTGATCGCTTCGTCATCGAGGTCGATCAAACGGGTGGTGGGGTCAAAGATCACGTTCTCGAGGATCGTACCGAATGTGCGAGTGGTCTGGTAAATTTCTGGTTCTGCAGACGAGGAAAGCTGGATTACCTTGGCGTAACAGCCTCCCTCAAAGTTGAAGACACCGTCATCGCTCCAGCCGTGCTCATCGTCACCGATCAGGCTGCGGTTGGGGTCTGCTGAGAGGGTGGTCTTGCCGGTGCCTGAGAGCCCGAAGAACAAAGCGACATCTTCTTTGTCGCCCTGGTTGGCGGAGCAGTGCATCGTCATCACCCCTTCAAGCGGGAGCAGGTAGTTCATCACCGTGAAGATCGATTTTTTAATCTCTCCGCCGTAGCCGCTGTTGCCAATCAGGGCAATCCGTTTCTCAAAGTTTAGGATGATAAACGTTTCGGATCGGGTGCCATCAATTGGCTGGAAACCTTTAAAGGAGGGCACAGCAACCACAGTGAAATCTGGGACATGCTGGCGGTATTCTTCCCGTGTTTTGGGGAGGATGAACATATTGCGGGCGAAATGGCTGTGCCAGGCATACTCCGAGATTACTCTGACAGGCAGTTGATAGTTCTCATCAGCGCCAGCATAGCAGTCTTGCACGAACAGGTCTCGACCTTGCAGGAAACCCTGCAAGCGGCTGTAGATCAGATCAAAATTTTCTGGGCTGATCGGGCGGTTGTACTCGCCCCACCAGATATGGTCTTCGGTGCCGGGTTCACGCACCACGAATTTGTCTTGGGCAGCACGGGCTGTGTGTTTACCTGAATCAACCACCAGAGCGCCCATTTTGCTGATGTGGGCTTCGCCGCGGAAGATGGCTTCTTCGTAGAGCGATTCAGTGGGCAGGTTCCAGTAGACCTTGCGTTTGTTGGTCAGCCCGTGATTTTTTAGGGTGTAATCACTGGAAAGCTCTTCAGCCTGGTCTTCAGCAGGGGTTTTAATGTTGAGTAAGTTGTTGTTCATTATAGCCAATCCCGGATTAATTTTCGATCGCCAATATAGATTTCATTGGGTGCGTTGGGGTCGAGTGCCCATTTCATGCGCTCGACACCCTCAATCACATCTTTGACTGCCCCTGCGTAGCTTAAGCGGAGGTAGCCTTCCATGCCAAAGGCTGACCCTGGGACGGTCACCACCAGGGCTTTTTGTAATAAGAACTTGGCAAGTTTGACAGAATCTTGCTCGTAAGCCCTGAAGTCGGGGAGCGCATAGAATGTTCCCTGTGGTTTATTGGTGGTTACGTCGGTAAAGGAGCGCATTTCCTGCATGAGAATATCGCGGTTGTTTTGGATGGTGAGGCGCAGGTTTTCGATGACGTTCTGCATTCCTGTCAGAGCCCCTTCAGCAGCAGATTGAGAAATGACCGGGGGGCAGGATGTGACGTTGCTCTGGATATTGGCCATCACTTCAACCATTTTTCTAGGGGCAATTGTCCAACCGATCCGGTATCCAGTCATGCCGTACAATTTTGCGACACCGTTGACCACAATCACTTTGGTGTTTTCGATATCTTCGTTGGTGAAGTTGTAGGCAGGGGGGGCAACGGTATCGTTGAAGACCAGCTTATGATAAATGTCATCCATGATCAGGTAAATCCCCTTCCGCTCGCAGTACTCTACAATTTCGGCGATCAATTCTGCAGGGTAAACCGCGCCGGATGGGTTGTTGGGAGAATTAACGATTATCGCTTTGGTATAAGAACTGGTTGCTTCCTCAATGTCTTGCATCCGTGGGATGAAGGTGCCGTCATCCGGGGTGACCACCACGGGGATCCCGTACATCATTTTAACCATCTCAGGGTAG
>JBDLJU010000276.1:0-3708 GCA_039714215.1 Chloroflexota bacterium
GAATCATGACCCCTAAGTTGGATAGATTCCGGACGAAACCACTTCCCTAATTCTAGAGGGAATAAGACACAGAAGTATTATTTATGTCCAGTGTATTAGACTAAAGACATGGAATCGTTAAGCAATGCAGGTGTTACCTAATCTGGATGAGCAGCTTTTATTGCAATCTATGCTAAAGTTCGTGTAAAATACAGCTATTGATATGATTCTTGCCACTGTCCTTCCTAAGGTTATTTAAATTGTCAGAGTTTCTCCTCACAACAAAATTCTATATCCCTCCAACACGGCCAGAAATTGTCCCGCGTAAACGGTTAATTGATCAATTAAATGAAGGGCTGCACCGAAAGCTGACCTTTATCTCGGCCCCAGCTGGCTATGGTAAGACCACGCTGGTGACTGAATGGTTACGCAAGCTGCAATCGGAAGCCCCTAAAGGGAAACCAGTTCAATATCGAATTGCCTGGCTCTCACTCGATGAAGGTGATAACGCTCTCATCCGTTTACTGACATACATGATCGCCGCGCTCAACCAGATCGAGGAGTTAGGTCCTGAGTTAGGGAAAACAGCCCTGGGGATGCTCCAATCTCCCCAGACGCCCCCAACTGAGATGATTCTGATATCTCTGATAAACGAGATGGCTGCAATCCCCTTCAAAGTTATCCTGGTTCTTGACGACTATCACCTGGTTGAAGACCCATCAATTCACAACGCTCTTACCTTTTTACTAAACCAACTGCCGCTCGCCCTGCATCTGGCCATCGTGACCCGTGAGGATCCCCCAGTACCTTTGGCCCGTTTCCGGGTTCAAGATCAAATCACTGAATTGCGGGCAGCCGATCTTCGTTTTACCGAAGCCGAAGCGGCTAGCTTTTTGAACGAAATTATGGATTTGCGTTTATCAGAAGAGGGTATCAAAGCATTGGAAAATCGCACTGAGGGATGGATTGCCGGCCTTCAATTGGCTGCCATCTCAATGCAGGGCCAACACGATGTGACAGCGTTCATTGACACCTTTACTGGCAGCCATTGCCTGGTTTTAGATTACTTGATCGAAGAAGTACTTGAGCAGCAGTCTGATATTAATCATAGTTTTCTCTTGAAGACCTCTATTCTTGACAAGCTAAATGGCTCCCTTTGCAATACCCTCACTGGTCGTGAGGATAGCCAGCAGCAATTGGAACGGTTTGAGCACGCCAACCTTTTTTTGATCCCGTTAGATAGTGAACGCACTTGGTATCGCTACCATCACCTATTTGCAGACCTGCTGCGCCAGAAACTGATTCAAACTCAGGCTGATGATGTAGCCCGCCTTCATCAAAAAGCCAGCAAATGGTACCAGCAAGCCGGTTTCCTCCAAGATGCCATCCAGCATGCCATCGCCGCAGGCGATCATGATCGCACCGCCGCCTTGTTGGAAGAATCCTGGTCTGATGGGTATACGCCCTCCAGGCAGGTCATCTGGATGAATTGGGCCAGCAGCTTGCCTGATGAAATTGTATTCGACCGGCCTTTGCTTGGTATTGCTTACGTCCAGGCATTACTGAATATTGGTCAATTGGAAGAAGCAGATCGCAGGCTGAAGGATGTAGAGGAACTTATCGCTCGTCCTGATGCCAGATTGATCGTCGTGGACGAAATCCAGCTTGAAACGCTCCCCGCCTCGGTAGCGCTCTGGCGAGCCTACCATGCGCGGGCGCTTGGGGATACGCAAAACACGATCCAATATGTTGAACAAGCATTGAGCCTTTTCCCGGAAAATGATTTCTCCAACCGAGCTGGTTTGCATGGCTTGCTAGGGCTTACGTACTGGGCCGATGGCGACATTGAAAAAGCATATCAGGTTTTTTCCAAAGATGTCTTAAAGAACACCATTGACAGGATTACCGGCGCATTTGTTTTAGCAGACATGAAAAGAGAATTAGGCCATTTGAGCGAAGCAGTACAAATTTGTGAGCAGGCCATCAAGCTGGCAGAAGGGCACGACCCGCCAATGCCGGCAGGTACGGAAATCACCTATTCTTATTTTGGCGAGCTTTATTGGGAACAAGGGAAATTAGATCAAGTTTCACAAACCTTATTTGCTGCCCAATCCCTGGGCGAGGAAGTAGACTTGCTAGATTGGAAGCAATATTGGCTGATTGCCCAGGCGCAGGTCGAAGTCTCATATGGCAACCTGGATGGCGCTTATGATTTACTAGACGAAGCTTCCCGTTTGTTTATACGCACACCGGTGCCAGTGGTGCGCCCGATTGCTGCCAAGCAGGCTCGCATCCGTTTCAGGCAAGGGCGTCTTAACGAAGCGCATGATTGGGCAGCTGAACGCAAACTGACCACCGATGACGCAGTCAATTATATGCAGTTGTATGAACATATTACCTTGGCACGCCTGTTAATCGCACAATATAAAAGGGGAAAATCGCCAGAGATTGCTGAACAAGCAGATCAATTTCTAGACCGCCTTTTAGCAGCCGCTAGAGATAAAAACTGGGTCAGGAGCGCCATCGAAATTTTGATCTTGCAGGCATTGTTGGCAAAGGAACAGGGGCTCGTGTCCTCCGCCATTGAGCATTTGGAGCAAGCTTTGCTTCTGGCAGAACCAGGAGGCTTCGTTCAGATCTTTGTGGACGAAGGCCCAGAGATGGCTGCACTCCTTTACGAAGCGCTTGCACGGGGTGTTGCTCCGCAATTTCCCCAACGCCTGCTGGCTGCCTACCCAGCTCCGAAGCAAGAAATGGACGCGCCAAAACCGAAAAATGAAAGTTGGGTAGAGCAGCTCAGCGATAGAGAGATCGAGATACTGATGCTGATCGCTGAAGGCAGATCCAATAAGGAGATCGCTGAGAAAGCCCACCTTTCACTCAATACCGTTAAGGCGCATACGCGTAATATTTACAGAAAATTGAATGTGAACAGCCGTACGCAGGCAATCGCAAAAGCAAAGGCATTAGGGATTTTATAAAAACACAAGAAATTCGTCTTCTCAAAGGTTATAAAAAGCAGGTTGGTACCCAACCTGCTTTTTTGTTACAAATTTAACCCCTGAGTTAACACTTTTGGGGTATGACAATCATGCAGCAAGCAGATATTCTATGAGTATAAATTTCAAACAAAAAAAGGAGAAATTATGAAAACTTATAGAATGAATGCAAGGATGGCGGGAGGACTTTACGTCCTGGGAACGGTTTTTGGGGTGACGAGTGTAATTGTTGGCGGCGAAGTACTTTCCTCGATCATTTCGGGAAAACTGCTTGAAGGTGAGGACATTCTAGGTCTCGTTGCCGCAAATGCTTCCCAACTTAATATGAGTACATTTTTAACCCTCTTGATGGGGATATCGCTGGCAGCGATGACGATTTTCCTGTACCCGATCTTCAAAAAGGACAGCGAAGAACTGGCGATGGGTATGCTGATTTTCCGTGGAGCGATCGAGGGGGTCGGGTATATGTTTATAACCCTCAATTTTTTGACACTTATCGCTCTCGCTAACGAGTACGCTGCAACCGGAGCAACTTCGGTTGCATTGCAGTCCATGGGCAACGTCTTTTACCAGTACGTTGACTTCATTGGCCCGGTTCACACGATTATGTTTCTCATTGGGGCTACGTTTTTATACGTGTCTTTCTATCGCACCAAACTGATCCCTCGTTGGTTGTCCATCTGGGGCCTGATCGGCGTGGTCCCCTATTTTGCTTACGCCCTGTTGCATT
>JBDLJU010000277.1:0-3704 GCA_039714215.1 Chloroflexota bacterium
ACTCCCGCCGAGATCATCGAAATCGTTGCTGCCAATGGGGTTGAAACTCAGCTCTCCAGTGATGGCAAAGCTAGTGCATGGGTGATTGCCAGCAAATAACAGTTGGAATGATTCGAATAACCATTTTTAACTAACCAGCCTCCAAGTAGAAAAAAACTGAAATGGAAGCTTATATTTCATGCTTTCCCCACAATATTCTGGATCAATAGTCCTCTGGAAGTTGCTTTCCTCTTCTACTGCCGTCTCAGCTTTTCCCAATGAGGGGCAGCACCTGCCCGAAACGAGGGAACTGATGCGTACCAATATATGGAATAAGGAAGTTAGGATTCTATTTGGGATTAAGTCTTTTCGATTCACGGATTTTTTCCAGTTACGTTTTGACCCAGGGGCTGGTTTGCCAGTATAATTAAATTACAAACAATTGCTGCATGGAAAAATTTAAAGGAGTACCAGATGACAGAGCATAATCATCAGATTGCAGATGAACAGCAGAAAATGCAGGCTTTATTAGAAAACATCAGCGCCTATATTGAGCAGTACCATGGCGGTTGGGTCAAACTGGTATCATTTGAAAACAACGAGTTGAAAGTTGAGCTGGGCGGCGCCTGCCACGGCTGCCCGCTGACCGAAACCACCCTGCAGGGCTGGGTCGCCGGCACCGTGCGCCAGTTCTTCCCAGAGGTTGAGAAGATTGAAGCGGTTTAACCGCTCGCTTGGATAGCGACTAGAGACCCCAAGGGTTTTTAAAACCCTTGGGGTCTTTTTTTGACAGAAGGAAGTTCGGGTTAATAATTTTAGGAGTTTGCCCCTGGTGATAATTTACCGGTTAGCTGTTAACTGGCACGCTTTCCGCCTTGAAAACATTGCGATACCCGATCACCGCAATTGCGACGTATGCCAGGGTTTTGGGGAGCATCAGCATTCCAATTAAAGGCATTTTCTGCACGAAGAGAATCACGGGGATAAAGAAAGCATAAGAGACGAGGATCATATAACCAATTTGGGTAAAGGTTTTGTCCTTCTCTTTGATTGCATCTCGCAAAATCAGATAGGCTACCCCTAAACCTTGAATCATCAAGGGGATATTCCGATACGTTGACCAAGGCTGGGCAGGCATGGATGCGTTCCAATTATTGATGGGGAGCATAGTCATCACCATACGGAGGATTGCCATGAAGAAGAGAAAAATCCCAAACCAGCCGTATTTTTTATCGAAGCGTCGTCTCCAGATAACGAGAACAAGCACATAGAATATGGTGACCGTGGCGGTGGTCGCTAATGTACCCAAGCTAATCCAGCGGATGGGGGTCCCTGCGATAGAAACTGTGCTTTCTGGTCCGCCAAAGATGAGGGCAAGAATCCGAAAGCCAACGTGACCGCTGTCTCCTAAGGCAAGGAGAGCGAAGGCGGCGACAATCAATTCTGCGAAGGACGAGTTCTTTTTACCCACTTTGGGGAGATTTTTATACATGAGCACAACCAACCACCAAATTGTGGAAAGGTAGAGAATATTGAAGATGGTTTCAAACCAAATACGGAAGTTTTCGGGCATAAGGAATTCCTTTTTATCAGAGAAGAGAATTGTGGGCTAGCTCTTTTTAAACAAACCTTGGTAAACAACGTAAGCCATGATCCCGTAAACGAGGGTTTTAGGGAGCATCAACATCCCCAGCATGGGAATGTCCCGAGCGAAGAATACAACAGGGGTGTAGAAAGAGAACGAGAGCAGGAAAAGCCAGGCTAATTTGGGATAAAGTTTGTCCTGCTGGGAACGACCATCTCGCCAAAAGAGAACAGCCGCGCCTAAACCTTGAATCCAGAAGGGGATATTGCGGTAAATTGCCCAATTGTAAGGGGATGTAGGGCTCTGCCAATTATTACCGGGGAAAGCGAGGATGATCAGCCGGATTATGGCGGCGAGGAAGAGGAAAACCCCGAACAAGCTGTATGTTTTTCCGAAGCGTTCTTTCCAGATGAGGAGCATGATTGCATAGAAAATTGTGAGGGTGATGGAGGTAGCCAAAGCGCCGATCCCGACAATGCCTATTGGAACGCCAAAGATGTTGGGGCGCGCATCCAGACCGCCGAGGGCGTAGGCGGCAACCCGCCCTAAAATATGAAAACTGTCTCCAAAGGCAAGCAAGCCAAAAGACACGTAAAAGAGACGGGCGAGTTTTTTGCCCTCCTTTGGGATTTCCCCCATCCGATTTTTCATCGCAAGAACAAGAATCCACAAAATAATTAAATAACTGAGGGTAAAGATGATTTCAAACCACATTCGAAAGTTTTCAGGCATTTTTTCTCCTTAAATGATTTCTCAATACCCCAGAAATGTCTTTGCGAGGAATATGCTTTTGCATCGATTGATGTCTCCCGCTTTGTTTTGGAGATTGCTTCAGCAGAAAAAATTGATCGTGAAGACATGCTTGAGGAGTTATTGAAGTTCTACTTTTTTTAGAATTTGACCAAGCCGCGCTGAAGTCAGCCAAGATGATGCTTGCACAGCTCAAATAGAGAATAGATAAACCGATATTGAAGAGGTTGCCCGGCCACAGCGCTCCAATAATGCCCCTTGAACTGAGGAACGAGGTGTACACTCCCAAGATTATGATGCCAAGGGAGAAGAAGTCGGGGTTTTTGCTGCTTGTGTTCACGGTATGTTAATTTTATAGTTCAAAAATTAAGGAAGTTGATTTACCCATAGACAACCTCTAAGTATTTCCCGATCATCCGCACAAAATCTTTCCTTTCTGTGGGGGAGAGGTCTTCAAGAAAGCGGGCCAGTCGAACGCGTTTTTTCTCTTTGATTGTTTCCAACAGGCCTGTGCCTCTTTCTGTTAATGAGACACGCAGCGCGCGCCGATCGTCGGGGTCGCGTTGGCGGGTGATGATCTCACGCTCAACCAGGCGATCCACGATCCCCGTCATCGTAGCAGAAATTTGGCGGGCGGCTTCGGCTAATTCTGACATGGAGCAGCCCTCATCGAATTCTTGTAACGCACGCATTGCCGCGAATTGAGAGACAGTCAGGTTGAACTCAGCTAATTCTTGATGCAAGCGTCGATGCGTCGCCCATCCCAATTGGAGCATGACGCGTTCAATCGCTTCGAGGTCGGTTTCTAAAGGATTGTTTTCTTGTAAGGGTGTCGTCATTGTTTTTTGTAAAAAAATAATAGTCAGGGATCGAAATATTCAGTGGTGGAAATATTCAGTGTCGCTAAGTATATTAGGAGAAGAGGATTATGTCAATGCTTCAATCAAAAAAAATGAAAAGAGGCCATCTGAAAAGACAGCCTCTTGGTGAGGGATAGCGGTGTTAAGGATTTGCCATTTGCCGTGGTTACATCAACATTTGAATTGCTACCAGGGTGAGAAACATCACAGCAATTAAGATCACCCCGAGATTAATCGCCCGGTCATTTCTCCGCTGCATTCCCCAAACCGCAGCAGCGATTGCCGCCGATGGGAAAATCATCCCAGCGATGTAGAAGGTCACCTCCAGGCTGTTGGGGGTGAACATCGAGAACACAAATTCACCTAGAACTTGATCGAAGATAAAGATGATCACTGCAAACCACAAAATAAAAGGTGGAACCAGCAATATGATTCCAAGCTTCGTGTGTGACTTAAGCGAAAGTTGGTTTTGTTGAGCGGACTCTGGTTCAAAAGCAGGCAGGTTGGTATTGTTCATGGGTAAATTGTAT
>JBDLJU010000278.1:0-3676 GCA_039714215.1 Chloroflexota bacterium
GTCAACCAGACCCTGGATCTTCGCTTCGATTCCATTTTTTTCTAAATGGGTCTGAACCACGCTGTTCACCATCGGGTGAGCAACACCGGTGATTAACAAAATGTTTCCTTCCAGGTTCAGATACGCTCCCTGGGGACAGCGGCCAAATTCCTCAAACAATTCCAGCGAACTGTTGATCACCTTGGTCTCCGCGGCTTTGTCAGTCAGTCGATCTTCTTGCACAGCCATTTTTCACCTCCAACTATTTATGGGTCTTTTCCCTGGATGAAGCCAGTAGTATTTTCAATCAATAACCAATATCAATCGACACCCTTCTCGTTATCAGATAATTCAGCGTAGCGTGCAATCCGCTGACCAATCACCGCCAAACCATCTTCCCAAAAGCCAGGGTCCCGCAGGTCAATCCCAAACTGTGCGGCCAGGTCAGCAGCGTTACCTGTCCCGGTGCTGCTGAGGAATTCGATATACTGCGGAACAAAATCGCTGCCGCGTTCTTTGTAAACCGCGTACAGGCCAACCCCCAACAGCAAGCCGAAAGTATACGGATAGTTGTAAAAAGAAATATCAGGAATATAAAAATGAGGCAGTCGAGCCCATAAATATGGAAAACGGTAATTTTCTTTTAGGACTTCACCATAAACCTCTGTTTGGGCCCACTCAGAGATCTGGTTTAACTCAGCTGCCGATAATTTGTTATCCGCGCGGCGTTCGAAAATTTCGCTTTCGATTAAATACATTTGATACACAGTCATAATTGTTAGGAATGTGCTTTGAATTGAAGCTTCCAGAATGGCCAGCTCCTCCTCAGGGTTTTTTGTTTGATTAACCGCAGCGTTGGTCACAATTGTTTCACACATAAGCGAAGCGGTTTCAGCCAAGGTCATTGGGGTTTTTTGCTGAAACCATGTCTTGCCCAACAAGCATGAATTATGGAATGCATGTCCGAGTTCATGGGAGAGGGCAAAAACCCAATTAAGGTTTTCTTCAAAATTTAACAATATTCGAGATTCCCCCACTGCCGGTAACCCCATACAAAATGCACCTGCTCCTTTCCCTTCCCTGGGTCCGACATCGATCCAGTTATTGTCAAAAGCTTCTTTTGCCAGATCTGCTAACTGGCTTGAAAAAGGCAAGAAATTTTCCAGGATAAATTTTTGGGAATGTTCATAAGTATAGACTGTACCCGTCTGGATAGTGGGCGCACTTAAGTCCCAAAACGGAAGCACGCTTTTCCCTAAGCGCCTGGCTTTGACTCGATAAAAGTTTTGAAGCATGGGCAAAGAATCCTGCACTGCTGATAACATCGCATCCAGGGTAGCGCGATCAACCCGAGCGATATCAAGCGATTCGTGGAGAGGGTCTTCCCGGCCTCGGGAATTGAACAGAGTCACCTGTGTACCTTTGACACCGTTGATCGCCGACGATAAAGTATTCTCTATCGAGGCAAATGCTTCCAGGCTGGCTTCGTATCCCCTGCGGCGCATCTTCTCATCCGGGTGGTTTTTAAGATTATCAATCGCCATAATCGGTAGCTCTTCTTTTTCATCATTTTCGTTTAAGATTGCCCATTTGAGCTTGGAGGAGGCATCTAGATAGAGTTCGAACCATGCTTTTATTCCGCTCAAAGACAGCTCTCCAGCTAATTTTTCCTCCTCAGAGCTCATCAAATATTTGCTTTGTTCTGCAGCTTCAGCCAGATAAAAAGCATGGGCTTTAGCAACCAGATTGCTTTCAATAATCTCGGGAAGGGCATCACCCAAGGTTCCCAACCAGCCCTTAAAAAGCGCATCCTCCAGATGCTCCAGTTTCACCTGTGCCAATTTCATCTCTGCCATTTTCTTCTTTGCGTCTTCATTGAAGGTATCAGCAGATACCATACCATTGACGTAATTATCCAGCGTGGCAAATAAATGAAATGCCTTGCTTAATTCGGTGAGGAATTCCCCAATCACCTCTCCAGTTGTTCGAGGGTTTTCCTCCAATTTCCCGGCATCTGGTCCAATCTGATGCTTGCCTACAAATCTGTTCAAGGCTTCAATCAGCTGCTCAAGTTTCTGCTGATCAGCTTTGAATTCATCCGAATCAATGCCTGGATAAATATTGCTCAAATCCCATCGGGGGTGTTCTTTTTTACTCACACAATACCTCCTAAGTTCAGCAAAAAAACTTTTTTGTGAAACTTAACACAAAGCGGCTTAAAAAACTAGCAACCGCTGATTTTCATCGGTTGCTTAAATTGCTCAAACTAGCTCCTATTCCCCAAAATAGCCCTCCTTAATGTATTGCAGTCATCTCGTCATAGATTTTCACAAACACATATGTATATTTGCCTATCTCCTTTTGATTATATGAAATTTGCAGACAGAAATCAATATCTCTACCATAATCTTGTGATCCAGGAGAGTTGAGCGTGGATAAGTCCCATCACCGCCTCCTTGCTTCGCAAACACTTTTCGGTCAAAGCTGTGCTTAGACCAAAAACAGCAGCGCACCGTCTGGTGCGCTGCTGTGAATCTTAGCAATTGGCAGCAAGCGAGATTAAAGTTCACCGCGGTAAGTAATCACCCGGTTGCGTCCCTCATTTTTAGCCTGGTAGAGCGCCTGGTCCACAAAATTCAACAGCTGATCGCGCGTGTACTCCTTCGGTGAGATCGCAATCACCCCGGCCGAAAAAGTGGCAGACATTTCCTGATCTTTGTAGGGAATTTTCAAAGCTGCAAATTTTTTACAAATTAGCTCTGCCCGGTCAAAAACAACTTGCGTGGTAGTCTCAGGCATCACAATCAAGAATTCATCACCGCCAAAACGGCAGGGAATATCATCCCCCCGGATATTTTCTTTAATCACTTTTGCCAATTTTTTGAGCATCAGGTTTCCCGCATTATGACCGTAGGTATCGTTGACTTCTTTAAATTTATCAATATCAAGCAGAATCAGGCCGATTGATTTTTTCCTGCGTTGGAAACGAATGATCTCACGCTCCAAAACCTCCTCGATATAGTGAAAATTAAATAATCCGGTTAAGGAATCTCGAATCGCCTGTTCGCGCAGCTTCTCTTGGAGCGATTCAACCTGCTGCACATGGACCTGGAGATCCTGATTGGCTTTTCGCAATGCCTCCTCTGCCGTCTTCCGTTTGGTAATATCGTGTGAAAAAACGGAAACTTCTACAATTTCTTCATTTAGATAAATCGGATTAAAGGCCGCTTCGATGTAATTTGGCACGCCTTCGATATTAAAGTGATCAATTTCAACAAACTGCTCGCCCTGCAGGGCGCGATCGTAGCGTGCCTGCCACTGCGTTTTTAAGTCAGGAGATATCCCTTCTATCACCTCGATGAGATTATCACCGATCTGCAGCGAAACATTAAAAGCGGTAAGGAAATTTCGGTGGAAATTTGAATTCAACGTCGTGATGCAATAGCTTGAATCCACCGACCAGATGTCGTCCTTGGTATTTTCGATCAAGGCAGTCAGGCTGGCCTGGTTTTTCTTTAACTTCTCCTCGATCCGCTTTCGCCCGGTAATATCTTCTTTAATCGCCACAAAATGAGAAATGTTGTTTTGTTCATCCAAGATCGGCGAAATCGATGCTGATTCATAATAAAGTTCGCCATTCTTTTTCTTGTTTACAAATTCTCCCTTCCATTCCTTTCCAGCGAGAATCGTTTCCCAC
>JBDLJU010000279.1:0-3674 GCA_039714215.1 Chloroflexota bacterium
AATCCTGACAAAAATGGTATTTTCAACCTGCCCGTAGAGCTGGTTACCTCATGTATAATATGAATAATTATCCAGCAGCAGAAAGGGTGTTCCATGGCTTCTAACAGCGCCTCGAAATCATCTCGACGCAGAAAATTCTTAATCCTGTTTATCCTGGCAGTCCTCCTGATCGCCTTAGAGTTATCTGCGAGTTTTCCATTTATTTCTTCTCCGGTAGAACGCATGGAACTGACCGCCCGGGACACAGCCTTCTTACTACGCGGTGAAATTGCGCCGAATGAAGACATCGTGATTGTTGCAGTAGATGATCAGTCGTTGGTTTGGGTAAATGAACGCTGGCCGTGGTCCCGCAGTTATTTCGCGGAGATCATCGATTGGCTCAATGAGGCTGGCGCCAAGGTAATTGCCTTCGATGTGACCTTATTCGATCCCTCTCCAAATCTTGAGGATGATGTAGCCCTGGCTCAAGCGATCGCAGAAGCCAATTCCTTTGTGACCGTCAGCCAGATCTTTTCCACGCAGTACTCCGTGACCCTCGATGTCCCCGAAGATATTTTTCTCCCAGGGATCGACGGCTATGGGATCACCGAGATTGAGAGAGATGATGATGCCCGGGTAAGAGGAATCAACGCCTATAAAGAGTACAAAGGTGAGGTGCTGTATAACTGGGCATTTGAAATTGCCCGGGAATTCCTAGACATTGCTCCTCCCACCAACGCAAGTCAGGCCTCGGTGGACTTCAACGGATATTCAATTCCATTAAATCAACAAGGGAAACTGCTAATTAATTTTGCCGGTGGCGTGCAAAGCTATCCCACCTACCCGGCAGCATTCGTACCTCTGGGGGATTACAGCCCAGAGCTTTTCAAGGACAAAATTGTGATCTTCGGGGCCTCCAGCGAGACTCTCCAGGATATCTACCCCACACCGTTCTCTGCAACCTACCCCACTCCAGGCGCTGAAGTTGTTGCCAATGCAGTGGCGACCTTGATCTCGGGTGAATTTTTCTCAATTGCTCCACCGTGGGTCAACCTGCTGATCATCGTGGGGATGGCAGTATTTTCCAGGATTATTTTGATCATTCGCCGACCAACCTGGTCTATCATGGTAATGATCGGAGGAATGGCTGCCTACCTGGCGGCATATTTATTCCTGTTCAACAATGACCGGCTGCAAATCTCATTTATATCCCCGATGCTGATGCTCTTCCTGGGGGTGGTAATCCCATCCTTGGAACAGGCAGTTACCCAGGAAGTTGAAAAACGCCGGGTGCGCAGCATGTTCAGCCGCTTCATTTCTCCAGAAATGGTTAACCAACTCCTGGACACCCAGGATATTTCCTCAATTAATAAACGCACCGAACTCACCATCTTATTTTCAGATATCCGTGGGTTCACCACCTTATCAGAAAAACTATCTCCAGAAGATGTTGTGGCGCTGCTCAACCCGTATTTAGAGATCATGAGTGCGATCATTCATAAACACGGCGGAACAGTTGACAAATACGAAGGTGATGCGATTGTTGCCTTTTTTGGGGAGCCAATCCCACATCAGGACCATGCAATTCGAGCAGCAAGGGCTGCCTTAGAAATGCGCGAGGCTCTGAGCCGATTGAACCGAAAATGGGCGACCGAAGGCACCTATTCAGATACCTTTGAAATGGGCATTGGAATTAACACCGGCGAAGTATTTGTCGGCCTGCTGGGTTCAGAAGAACGAGTAAACTACACAATTATCGGTGATGCCGCCAACCTGGCCGCTCGATTACAAGACCAAACCAAAGAGTTTGGTTTCCCAATATTAATCAGCGGAGACACCTACGAGAGCATCAAGAAAAAGTTTTATGCAGAATTTGTGGCAAAACGGGTGCTAAAGGGAAAATCTGAGGCGGTAGATATTTTTAGATTAATGGTTGAAAGGGACAAGTAGACTTGTATGCAAAATTCCAACATTCACCAACTAGAAAACCAAATTCTTGATCAATATGTGCTAAACAAATACCTGGGGATGTCTGGCCCAACGCATGTTTTCCAGGCAACTGACCCCACGACCAACAAGCCGGCTCATGTGCACATGCTGCCGAACCACCAGATGCACCTTGGTGGTTTCGTGCCCTCCTTCCTGGAAAAGGCGAAGAAACTCCAGCTGCTGCGCCACGACAACATCATCCATACCTCAGGCTTTGGGGTTGGTTTGGGGTATCCCTACCTAGTAACCCCCGTAATTAATGGTTCCTCGCTGCAAAATTTGATTAGCACCTGCGTGCGCCGATCTCGACGGATCCCAATGGATGCAGTGATCTTCATCGCCACAAGTATCACCACTGCTTTGGCAGAAGGGCACCGCAGCAGCTTATCCCACGGCAACTTAAAAGCTGATCAGGTGGTTTTAGAGCGTGATGGCGCTGTGCTGCTCAGTTCTTTTGGGTTTACTTCATTGCTAAAATTTGAAGAGGAGACAAAGTCTGATATTTTTGGCCATTACCAGCTGATCCGTGATCAACAGCGAGATATCTTTGAACTCGGTATGGTCCTCTACACAGTGTTAACCTTAAAATCACCGTATGAATTTTCTGATATTGTTGAATCTTCTACAGTCGAAGATTTACCCGCCAATCTCAACCCGACAGCACCAATCAAATTAATACCAGAAACACCTGTAGAATTAAACCGCCTGGTGATGCGGATGATTGCCCCGAAAATAGCCGACCGCTACCAGGCGATCAGGGAAGTGCAAAAAGATCTCAAATTCCTCAGCAGCCAATCTCGGACGACATCGCTTCCCTCGGTGCAGTTGACCAGCGTGGCACAGTACAGCAGCCGCTTTGCCAATGTGATCATCCCGGAAGCAAATGCGATCCCGATTCAAAAACAAATTGCTTTATATTTTGTAGATACCGGTCAGGTATTAGAACTCGACAACAGCAAAGATTATACGATCGGACGAAAATCGAAGGGGCAATCCGTTGTCCCAGATATTGATATGACTCCATTTAAAGCTTACGAATGGGGGATTTCACGAATGCATGCAGGGATGTCCACCAAGGAGGGCAAGGTAAGGATCACCGATAAGGGCTCAGCAAACGGCACCTGGCATGCGGGGAAGAGAATCGCACCTGACACCCCCTACGAGCTGCACGATGGGGATATTTTTATGCTGGGCAAACTGCGGATTCAGGTGTTGATTCCTGAGGAAGCTTTTTAAATCGAATTTTTTTCCCGGAACGGCTCGACATGCAGGGTCACCCGATTCAGCTCGGGCACCTGTTTTCGCAGCTCAATTTCAATTTTTTCTGAAAATTCATGGGCGCTGGTAAGGGATGTGTTTTCCTCCAGGCAAATCACAATCACCGCCTGCAAATGCCCACCCGATTGATAAAGCCGCATCGAACGGATCTGGCTGGTGTCTAAAAAATCATCGAGTACGGCAACAACTTTGGCCTGAAGCGCTGGGTCGTTGCGCCCCTCGGATTGGAGTACCTGTTGATGAAGCGGCTCAAGGTGGGTGATCACTGCTCCGATTTGACTCCAGCGTTTAAGCACCTGCGCCTCAAATCTGTCGGCGATGATGTGAGCTTCCCCAAGGGTAATTTTTGATGAAAACTCCAGATGCAGCTCTACGGTGAAATCTTCATTCTCCTCTCCAGCATGTACATGTAAATCGTGCAGACCCAA
>JBDLJU010000280.1:0-3672 GCA_039714215.1 Chloroflexota bacterium
TTTGTTAATCACCAGTTTGGGCACAATCCGCAGTACCTTAATCCACATTTGAAACTGGCTGTACTCATACAACCCGGAAGAATAGCTGAGGCAGCCTTCGAAACCTGCCAGGATCAGGCCTTTGTGACAAACCACCTGATTATCCAGGTTCTCTGCACCCCAGGGCTGTTTTTTTTCTCCAGCCGAACTGAGCTCCACTTTTGGGTCATGATTGCCATGCACAAAATACATTGGCCGGTTGAGTGAATCAATTACAAATTCAAGATAGTAGAACGGCAGATCCCCACAGCTGATCAGCAGATCAACGTCCTTGAAATTTTCCTTAATATGGTCGTTATAGATCCGCTGATCAACTTCATCAGTCATTACCAGCAAGTTGAAGGCTTCGGGATTTCGGCTTTTACCTTTGCCCATAAAGGATAACCTCGAATCGTTTGGGACCGTGAGCGCCCACAACCAATGTTTGTTCAATATCGGCGGTTTTACTCGGCCCGCTGATGATCAGCACCTGAGAAGGCATCTGTGATGGCCGTACCGATTCCCAGGTGATTAAATCAGGTACCAGAAGTGCGGCTGGCAGCAGTACAAAATGCACATCGGGGAGCAGCGAGACCTGCCGGCTGAGGCCTGCTCCAGCGTGGATCACCACGCTGCCGGTTTGAGCCAGACCCGCCTGGGCATTGGTCAGCCCAACATCAGCAGCAAGACACAATTTTTGCACCGTCTTAAAATCACCGCGGGCTATGGAGACCTCTATCTCTGGGAAGATCGCAGGTAAATCAACCTCCTTTAACGGGGCTTGATCGCTGACCACCACCCGCCTGGCCTGGATACTCTCCAGCCGATGTCGAAGGATCTCCCAGGCCTGCTCGAGATTGTCAGCGAGGTGCGCTTTACCCTTGGCCGCCTCGAGGGCTGTTACAAACCGAGTCACCAAATCATTCGCGTAAATTGGAGGCTTCAATGGAAGAATCGAAGGCGCAGGGTGTGCAGCTGCCCTGATCCTGTTCAATATTTCTTGGCGAGCGCTCATTCTTCTAACTCCCTTGATTTCCATAGCTGATGGAATGTTTGTTGACTTATCTCTGGAATTGGAAACGGAATGAACAATTTTGCCAAACGCGTTCCGCCAAATTTACGGGCCAGCAGTGACAACATCCGGTAGAGTTTCGGTTTGGTCATCACCCAGGCAGCAGCCCGCTCAACCCAGACCCCCAACCACGGCAGTCGGCCAGCCTCGACCTGCTCCTCTCTAAGCTGGAGCAGCATCCTCGGCAGGTCGATCCTCACCGGGCAAACATCCAGACATGCGCCGCACAGCGTGCTCGCCTGCGGCAGGGCGCTGAATTGTCCCTTTCCAAAAAGCAGCGGGGTGAGCACCGCCCCCATCGGGCCGCTGTAGGGGCTGCGATAAGCATGCCCGCCCACCTTGGTGTAGACCGGACAAACATTTAAACATGCCCCGCAGCGGATACATCCAAACATTTCCTCGAATTGTGTACCCAGGTAGCTGCTGCGCTGGTTATCGAGGAGCACAAGATGAACTTCCTGCGGCCCATCCAATTCTCCTGGACGTGCTGGCCCCGTGATCAGATTGGTATAGATTGAAAGTGGCTGGCCGGTTGCGCTGCGCGAAAGCAGGGAAAGCCACACTTCGGCCTGCTCCCAGCTTGGGACAACTTTCTCGATCCCAACCACGGCGACGTGTACCGGCGGCAAGCTGGTAACCATGCGGCCATTCCCTTCGTTTGTGACCAAGACCAGGGTGCCGCTCTCGGCAACAAGGATATTCCCTCCAGTGATTCCCATCTGCGCTGAGAGGAAGTCGCCCCTCAGCGCATCTCTGGCAGCAGCAGTCAGGGCAGCGATATCGGCCTCGACGGATCGACCCAATTCGTCCGAAAATAAATCGGCAACTTGTTCCTTGGTTTTATGAACTGCCGGGGCAATGATATGCGAAGGGGGTTCTGCCGCCAACTGCACAATCCATTCTCCAAGGTCGGTCTCCACCGGGCGAATCCCTGCCCCTTCCAATGCGGAATTCAACTGAATTTCTTCGGAAACCATCGATTTGGTTTTAACAACCTGCGAGATGCCGCGCTCTTTCGCCAGGGCGATCACGATCTCACAGGCCTCGGAAGCATCCTGTGCCCAATGCACAACGACCCCTGCAGCGGTGGCATTGCGTTCAAACTCTTCTAAATGCTCTGTTAAATTTGCCAGTGTCGCAGCGCGGATTAATTTGAGCTGATCGCGAAGCGCTTCACTGTCCGGCAAATCGCCCAACGCTTTTTCACGTCCATCGGAGAAGTTTCCTGAGGCATTCTCAATCGACTGCTGCAACAGTTGATCCGCAAGTGCAGCACGGGTGTGCGCCCTGAAAGTTGGTAAGTCTACTCGCATCGCAGCGCCTCATCGAGCAGTTCGGCAATATGTTTGATGGTTTGTTTTCCATCAGAGTCCAACTGCATGCGCATCAAACAGCCCGGGTCTGCGGTGACAACCACCTCAGCGCCGCTTTCTGTCGCCCGGTTCAGTTTCTGCTGGGCCATCGCATGCGAGAGCTCCGGCATCCTTGTGAAAAACACTCCGCCAAAACCGCAGCAGCGGTCAGACTGCTCCATCTCCTGTATTGAAAATCCGCTGGACTGCAGCAGCGTGCGCGGCTCGTCCCTGAGCTTGAGATGACGGCACATATGGCATGAGTCATGATAAGTTACCGCCCCGCGGCTGTTGGGTTCACTTAATGGGAGTATTTCAAGAAAATTATTTAAAAACTCAGTCAGCTCGTAAGTCTTCGCGGCTAGCTGCTTGGCTTTCTCAAGCAGCGCGGGCTGTTGAGCGAATAGTTTGGGATATTCTACCCGGATCATTGCAGTGCACGAGCCAGAGGGGATCACTACTGCATCTGCATCCTGGAGCAGATCGATGTTCTGCTCGGCCAGGTTTTTCGCTTCTTTGGTAAAACCGCTGTTGAAGAAAGGCTGCCCGCAGCAAACCTGGTCAGCCGGGTAAATCACTTCTGCACCAACCTTTCGCAGCAGCCGCACAACCGCGACCCCCACCTGAGGATAAACCTGGTCAACCATACATGTGGTAAAGAGGTACACTTTTGTTTTTGCCATCTCACTCCTGGAAATTACTGAGCGGTTCATTATAATGAAAATCGGTATTCGTCACCAGCTTCCCCTCAAATAATATACTCTTCATAAAATTTATCCGAAGAAACCAGGAGACTGATCTTAGTATTTTCTGCTCGATCCCATTACTAAAATTTATTCTTCTAGATAAAGAGTGAAATTATCAAAAAGCACATCGCTTGAATTGGAAGAAAAGGTCCCCGCGATCAAACCGACATCACCCGTAAGCAGCGAATCCTGGGTCGCCTCTGCTAGAAGCACACCATTGACCATCAGAGTGATTTGGTTGCCCTTGCAGGAGACCTCAAGCAGGTTAAGCTCCATTTGCGGATTTACGACCACGGAATGGGTAAACTGGTCGCCGGAGATCACCTCCAATCCAACGCCTGCCAACCGTTCCAAGATCGCAAATTCACCAGCGCTGTTGATCACGGCACTGTAGAAATTATCTGTGTCCTGGTAGCGGCAGATCACACCAAAAAAATTGTTATCTCCGCCCCCTATTTTTCTCGCATCTACCATGATCCGCACA
>JBDLJU010000281.1:0-3576 GCA_039714215.1 Chloroflexota bacterium
CTTTTAGTCGATGGCGATGTAAGAAATCGGACTGTATAATGGTCTAGTGAATGAAGATTTCAATGTAAATAATTAGGAGATGTACATGATTAAAGAACCGATTAACATAACTGATGCCGAATTTGATGAACAAGTTTTACAGAACACCCTGCCCGTGGTAGTAGATTTCTGGGCACCCTGGTGCGGACCGTGCAAAATGGTCGGCCCAATCCTTGAAAAACTTGCTGAAGAGTACGCAGGAAAAGTAGTGGTTGCAAAAGTAAATACGGACGAAAATCCGCAGTATGCCCAGCAGTTTGGTGTGCAGGGGATTCCCACAATGATCTTTGTGAACCAGGGACAATTGGTGCACTCTCAAGTTGGCGCATTGCCCGAGAATGTACTGAAGGACTTGTTTGAGCAGTTCATTGCTATCGCAGAAAAAGAACCTGCAGAGTAATATTTCAATAAAACAAAAATCCCCGCTTGCGGGGATTTTTGTTTTAACCTGGGCTGTTATTCACCAGGAACACGTTCGATTTTTGCTCCCAGTGAACGAAGCTTCTCGTCAACCCGCTCGTAACCCCGGTCAACCTGTGAGACGTTGCGGATCACGGATGTGCCTTTCGCTGCAAGCGCCGCAAGGATCAGCGCCATGCCGGCGCGGATATCCGGGCTTTCCAGGTTTTCAGCAAGCAGCCGGGTGGGGCCTTGCACGATGCAGCGGTGTGGGTCACACAGCACAATTTGCGCGCCCATCCCTACCAGTTTATCTGTGAAATACATGCGGCTGTCATACATCCAATCATGGAAGAGGATGCTTCCTGAGGACTGGGTGGCTACTACGATGGCGATCGACATCAAATCAGGCGGGAAAGCGGGCCAAGGCATCACGCTTATTTTTGGAATTGCATTGCCAAGATCGGTCTTAATTTTCAGCGTTTGATTTTCTGGAACAAAGATATCTTCTCCGTCCACTTCCCAATCAACACCGATCCGATTAAAAACCAGCCTGGTCATGTTGAGGTATTCTGGCCCCGCGTTTTTAATGCGAATTGATCCGCCGGTGACAATTGCGGCACTGATAAAACTGACAACCTCTAGATAATCGGGGCCGATGGTGAACTCGCCGCCATGCAGGGCGGGTACCCCGGTGATGTGAAGTGTATTTGATCCAATATTTTCAATATTTGCGCCAAGGGAATTAAGGAAGCGACACAGATCCTGGACGTGAGGCTCAGAGGCAGCATTGCGGAGAATGCTCTCTCCGGATGCAGTTGCTGCTGCCATAATTGCATTTTCCGTGGCGGTTACACTGGCCTCATCTAATAATATATCGGCGCCCTTTAATCCATCGGGTGCACGGAACTTGAACAGCTTTGATTCGCGTTCATAGGCGGCATCTGCCCCCATTGCCCTTAGGGCAAGAATGTGGGTATCCACCCGGCGGCGGCCGATCACATCGCCCCCTGGAGGGGTCAGATCCAGGGTACCCAGTCGGGCAGTCATTGGCCCGGCGAGCAAAATTGATGCTCTGATCCGTTTGAGGTTATCGGGGTCAAGTCGTTTTGGGTTTATTTCTTTTGCGTGCACGCGCCATGAACCAGGCTTGAGAACTGAGATTTCTACCCCGAGATCCTCAAGGAGTGTTTTCATGGTCAGTACATCACTGATGTGAGGAACGTTGTGAAGTGTGACAGGTTGGTCGGTCAATAGACAAGCAGCGAGCAGAGGGAGCGCTGCATTTTTATTCCCTGCAGGAGTAATTTCCCCTTGCAGTTTGTGACCGCCTTCAATGATGAATTTTTCCATAGAACCTGCTCCTTTGTGCTGTCTGAATGCGTGCCAACTGTTATAATACACCTATGAACGAAATTTTGCCATATTTGATTGTTGGATTGCTCGGATATTTGGTGGGCGCAGGGGTTAATTTTATCGTTGAGTGGTTGTATATTCACCGCGAAGCATACGATGCTGACGATGCAGAGGAAATTAAATCTTCAGGATGGATTAAGTACCTGACCTGGCCTTTTCGCAGTGGGAATGAACGGTTTTGGCAAAAAGTCCGGATCTTAATTGTTGAAGTTATCTTCATCGCTGCAACCATTTGGCTATGGTTTTTTCCACCTGGACGTGTCGAAATCTGGTGGGGTCTTCCAGTGCTGGCTTATTTTGGGATTGTGATCATCATGGATATAGAGTACCGGGTGGTGCTGCATCAAGTATCGATTGCTGGTGCTGTATTGGGCTTAATTGTTGGTATTTACCTTCGAGGTATAACGGTAACCCTGATCGGTGGGGCGGTTGGATATTTCGTGATGTATCTGTTTTATAAGTTAGGGGAGGTCTTTGTGCGCTGGGTCAGTAAGCGTCGGGGGGAAGAGCTTGATGAAGTTGCTCTTGGATTTGGAGACGTAAACCTTTCCGGTGTGGTTGGGCTTTTCTTGGGATGGCCGCCAATCATTCTGGGCTTGTTCTTTGCGGTATTTGCCGGTGGGGCAGTAAGCTTGCTGTTCATTGTTATCTCAGTGATCGTCCGAAAATTCAGGGCTTTTGCAGCGCTGCCCTACGCGCCGTTCCTGGCGCTTGCTGCCCTGGTGATGTTGTTCTTCCCCGAGGAGGTATCTCAATTTTTGGGTGATGGCAGCCAGGCTGAGGTATTACTCAGCTTGCCGTTCATTTAAAAACTCCAAAACGATTTTAGAGATTTGATCCGGATTTAGATGATTGGTATCAATCACAAGATCTGCATTTTCTCTGGCATGGGATAACCTGCGCAGCTGCTCTTGATATTCAGATTTGCTCCACCCCAGGCTAGAACGCAGCAGCGTGGTTTCATAGGAGACATCCAGATAAATTAGCAGGTCGGGGTTAGAAATCTTCTTCCACATTTCTTTGACGTATGAATGTTCCTGGGCGATATGGCGTACAGTTAACCCCTCAGCTTCCAAGCGGCGCTTGAGCGCGGTTTTTCCCGCTTTGCATGGTCCTACAATTCCAATTAAGTTCTTTTTGTTTTTAACCATTCGCTTTGAAGAGGGCGCGCAGTTCGTTTGGCCCGGCAATGACAGCGATAATGTCTCCTTCCTTTAGAATTGTTTCGGAATTTGGGTGGAGGCTTGCCTGCTTATCTTTTTTAATCAACACGATGCTTGCGTTGTATTTATTTTCGAAACTACCTACTTTTATCCCGATCAATTTTGAAGAGGAACTGATATCAAAACGCGCCAGGCTGAAAATACTGCCCTCAATCGCGATGGGCCTGGTCATTTCCAGGTCAATGGCAGCAGAGGCAAATGCAGGCGCAGACTTAACTGATGAACTGAGTGCAATAAAATCGAATTGTTCTTCAATAGACTTTGCGAAGTGCTGATCAAAGATCCTCGCAACCACGCGCAATTTTGGGTTCATTGATTTCGCTTTGACCGCAATTTGCATGTTAAGCGGGTCGTTCTGAGTGCACATGATGATTGATTTGGCCTTTGAGATGCCAGCATTTTTCAGTGAGGAACGTTTGTTGGCATCCGCAATCAGGACAGGAATGCCCAAAGCTTTGACCTCTGAAACTGACTCGGAATCTGGGTTCATCTCGATCAC
>JBDLJU010000282.1:0-3540 GCA_039714215.1 Chloroflexota bacterium
ATCATCTTTGTTGGGGTTAACTGGGCGCGTTTCCCTGGCCCAGCAAAATTTGCGGTCACCTTCCTGATGACCGGTCTGATGTACCTGGGCGGGTATTTACTCTTCCAGCGTCCAACATTGAAGTTAGGCGGGAATGCACTCCTCGGGATTGCATCCGGATTTTTTGCCCTCAATTTTGCCGTACTCCAAATATATGTTGTTGGAGATTATTTGGAACCTGAAGTCATGTGGTTGATCGCGTCTCCGATTTGTTTGCTGCTTTATTTATTCACCGCCCACTGGACAAAAAGTGAGATGTTTACTTATCTCAGTATCTCCGCCGTGGGCAGCACAGTAACAGCATGGCTGGTGCTTGGCAATGCACCCACCCTGGCATATGGTTTGGCCTATACAATCCTGATGCTGATCCTCCTTTGGTTGGCGTTTCTCGTCAGGAACACCAAAATTGAAGAATTTACCTACGCTCCCATATATTGGGTTTCTCAGATCGGGATGGCAATCTTGTCGATTTCAGCAATCACCGGGTGGGCAGGCTCAACCAGGTGCACAACCTGTTCTACAGGAAGTCCATGGATACCAATCATTTCTATGCTTGCCGGAGTGACCTTTTACACTAGTTCGAATTTAGTTGCCAAAAAAGTGATCTTCAGGTGGGCTGCCGTAATCCTCCTTACCTTAGCCATCAGTTTCACGATGTTCGAGATGGAATTGAGCAATACAGCTTTTTGCGTGATCCTCATGGTGCTATCACTGGTCTATTTGTTGGTTGGGTATTTTATCGAACAAAAAGAGGAACACAAAAGCGGAAGTTTGCCTTTTTATATTACAGCCTATGCCGTCGCCTTCTTGGTGACGATCATGGCGTCATTCGATCTTGAAGATCTGGTAAAAATCTTAATCGGTGACGTTGTGCTGCTGGCAGTCTCAGCATATGTGCACAAAGAATACCGGTGGGTATCTGCAGCTGCCTGGTTGTTCATCCTGCCAGTTTACCTGTTTATTTCTATGAGGACTCCCGATCTGCATCGGCAAGGACTGCTGATGAGTGTGCTGGGGATCAATTATATTGTCATCGGATTTGTCTTAGGGCAACGGGAGCTTCGGCTGGGAACACCTTTCTTAACTTCAGCAGCTTTCCTTAGTGTCACGACTGTAATCATGACCTGGGGCAACCCCCTGACATCAAGTATTGTGCTTGCAATTGTGGCTGTTTTGTATCTATTGGCAGCTTTATGGAGGAACTGGGCCACACTACTCTACCCCTCACTTGTGGCGGTAAATTTAATGGTCCTCCAGTTAAATTTCCTTGTATCTGCAAATTTTCCTTCAGATTCCGCTTTGATCATCTCCTACACGCTCTTAGGAATGGTCTGCCTGCTGGGAGGGCTTGGGCTTCAGCAAGCAGGAGCACTGCGGTGGGCAGCGCCCTTGTTCGCCGCCGGTGTTCTTGACCTGCTTGGCAGCTACCCGGCAAGTCTTTTCGAAAGCGGGGTGCTGGCAGCCTCAATTTCTGCAGTTGTGGGAGTTCTCCTGTTAGTATTTGCATGGTTAGAACATCCCACATTTACGGAGAAGAAAATACCACCATTCCTTCCTTATCTGGGTCTGGTTGTGCTTTTCGGTGGGCATTTTTATCTGATGGATGTCGTCGGTGGTTTGGCAGTTTGGGATATCTGGCCTGGGTTTACGGCGTCCTTATGCGCACTGTATGCCGCATTATCCTGGTCACTCAGGGGTAAAGAGATTGGCAAAGTTTATGAACTCCCGCTCAGGATCTCCGGTTTAGGGCTGATGGTGATTCCTGCAGTCGGAGCAGTGGCGAATGTTCTCTTTTTTCAGATAAACCCCATACTTGGAGTAATTACCTTTCTAATTGCGGGGATGGTCTACATCGCCGAAGCTGCTATTCGACGAATGGTGCTGATCAGCTATCTTGGGATCAGCGCGCTGTTCATCAGCCACTTTTATCTTTTGGATCTGTTCGACCTTTTAGACACGAACTACAGCGGCATTTTGGTATGGCCAGTCTTTACTGCTGGAATATGCGCTTTGCTTGTTGCCTTGTCCTGGCTGCTTCGAAATAAGAAAGCAGCCGCGATCTTTGAAACGCCGCTAAGATACGCAGGCTTGAGCTTTATGCTGATCCCGCTGGTTGGATCTGCCCTAATTAGTGACCCCATCCTCAGCGCGGTCACATTTGCAATCGCAGGATTTGTTTTCACTGCCGATGGCACCATCAGGAAAAATCTCGGCCTGGTGTATTCAGGTGTGCTCTCATTTGTCGCCGTAATCTGGGCGATGTTAAGCGCTTTCAATATCACTGAACCTCAGGCTTACGTTATCCCAATTGGTCTTGCGTTTTTGGGAGCCGGGTGGCATGAAAGGCAGCGGGTAGCAGGAAGGTTCTACCGTATATTTACTCTATTAGGATTGATTATCCTGATGGGCTCCGCCTTTCTACAATCATTCTATGATCAGGCCTGGGGGTATGTTCTCCTGTTGGGCGCGGAAAGCATTTTGTCGGTAGCCTGGGGGATTTACCAGAAACTTCGTGGGTTTGTCCAGCTCGGCACCCTCGCTTTGATCGCCAACGCCGTGGTGCAGCTAGGCCCGGTGTTCCTGGAATTGGACAACTGGATCAAAATTGGCATCACCGGCAGCATTCTGCTCGGAGGTGGCATGCTGGCATTATTCAAACGAGAACAACTTTTAGAAACACGCCACAAAATTTCAGACGAATGGAAGAGTTGGGATTCATGAACAGTTTTTCCTTACTTTTTGGGATTATTTCCCTACATTGTGCCTCAATCTTGTCAGGGCGAGTGTGGATTTGGGCGGTTCGGTGAAGCTGAACCGCTTGGAGAACAGCTGCGCCGTTCTCCATTTTCAAACTTCTGAGTAACTTAAAAGAAACGACCAGAGCGAATGCTCTGGTCGTTTCTTTTAGTCGGGGCGAGAGGATTTGAACCTCCGACCTCACCGACCCGAACGGTGCGCGCTAGCCGGACTGCGCCACGCCCCGAAAGGTTTTGCTTTGCGCTGGCAGGGTCTGCCAACACCTCGGGTTAAGCACGGCGATTATATCCCAGGGGTGCTGCTTTGGCAAGCGACACCATCAAATTTTCAGGGCAATCGACCATCCAGGCATCAACTAGAATCCGGGAAATTTTTTTCTGAATGCCCTCCTTGACAAGCCCCATACATACGAGTAGAATTGGCAGGCAATTGGAACTTTTCCAATATAACGCCGAGATAGCTCAGTTGGTAGAGCATGCGACTGAAAATCGCAGGGTCGACAGTTCAAGTCTGTCTCTCGGCATCATCGGCCTCACCAGCCGACCGTGCGGGCGTAGTTCAGTTGGTAGAACGCCTCCTTGCCAAGGAGAAGGTCACGAGTTCGAATCTCGTCGCCCGCTCTCAATCATCTATCGGCTGATAGTCACAAAGCTATCAGCCGTAATGCTATGGCGACGTGGCCAAGTGGTAAGGCAGGGGCCTGCAAAGCCCTGATCACGGGTTCGAATCCCGTCGTCGCCTCAA
>JBDLJU010000283.1:0-3475 GCA_039714215.1 Chloroflexota bacterium
CTCACTGAAACCCTGCTCCAAATCAGTACAGAACTTTCATCCAGCCTCGATCTTGATATGGTGCTCAATCGCTCCCTCAAGATGCTGAATGATGCAACTGGTTCTGAACAAAGTTCAATTGTGATCATTCGCCCGGGAGAGAAAAATTTAATCTATCGCGCCGGCGCTGGTCTCTACCAACCACCGCCAACCGGAGGCACTCCATCCTCCATGAAACTCGGGGAAGGGCTGGCTGGCTGGGTAATCGATAACCGAGAGTCGGTGATCATCCCGGATTTAATGCTTGACAAGCGCTGGAAGAGTGACCAGGGAGTCACCACGGTTTACCGAAGTTCTCTCACCGTCCCGCTGATTGTCGGTCAAGACGCATTAGGATGCCTGATGCTCTACCACCGCACATCCGACCACTTCCGTGAGGACCAGCTTGCCAGCATCCAGGCGGCAGCCAACCAGTTTGCCGTCACGATCAACAATGGGGAACTCTTCCAGCTGATCCGAGACCAGGCAGAAGACCTCGGCAATATGCTGCGTGCCCAACAGATCGAAGCCAGCCGCTCAACCGCGATGCTCGAAGGTGTCGGCGACGGCGTACTGGTCACCGATAACCAAAATGTAATCACTCTATTCAATGATGCCGCCGAGAATATGCTCGAAATCAACCGCGACCAAATTGTCGGTCAACCGCTGGATAGTTTCACTGGATTATTTGGAAACGCAGCCCAATCCTGGATGAACACGATCCACTCCTGGTCGCGCAGCGAACAACCCGATCAGAATTTGGAAATGTACTCCGAGCGCATCATCCTTGAAGATGGACGGGTAATCGCTGTGCATATATCCCCGGTTAGCAGTCGGCATGAATTCCTCGGCACGATTTCAATCTTCCGAGATATTACTCACCAGGTTGAGGTGGATCGGCTGAAATCAGAATTTGTTGCCACAGTTAGCCATGAGCTGCGCACCCCAATGACCCCAATTAAGGGATATGTCGAATTCCTCTTAATGGGCGGTGCTGGTGAGCTCAACGAACAGCAGCTTCAATTCGTCAACATTATTAAATCCAACCTCGATCGGCTCAGTATCCTGGTCAACGACCTCTTAGATGTCTCCCGAATTGAGGCAGGAAAGGTGGCTTTATCCTTCCAACCCATTGATCTAGAGGAAACCCTTGACCAGGTCGTCCAATCGATCCTCCAGCAATCCAAGGAAGAAGCCCGACCTGTTGAAATCAAGACCAAGTTGCCCAGAAAGCTCTCCAGTGTATATGGAGACACCGAGCGTCTTCGGCAGATCATTAATAACTTGATTGATAATGCCTACAAGTATGCACCAGAGAACAGCACGATTACAATTAAAGTCACTGAAAAAGATCAAAAAATTCAAGTCGATGTCGTCGACCAGGGTATTGGGATCTTCCCAGACGAACAGGATAAGATCTTTGAACGCTTCTATCGAGGAGAAAACCACCTGGTAATGGCAACCGCAGGCACAGGCCTCGGCTTGCCAATCGTTAAAGAACTGGTAGAGATGCACGGAGGCGAGCTCTGGGTAACCAGCAGCGGCGTTCCCAATGAAGGCAGCACATTCTCCTTCACCCTGCCAGTCTATCAAGAACACCAATCCGGATTGACCGAGTAAGGCTGGGAGCAGACTCTCAGCCTTCACCAAATCAAAGAATTTCTTTGAGCAACTAAAGGAAAAAACCATGGCCAGAATATTAATTGCAGAAGACGAACCTGATATCAGAGACCTGATCACCTTTACCTTGCGCTATGCCGGGCATGAAGTGATCGCCACCGCCAACGGTGAAGAAGCCTTTCAAAAATCTCAGGAAGTCCGCCCTGACCTGATCATGATGGACGTACGTATGCCGCGCATGACCGGCTACGAAGCCTGCCGCAAAATGAAAGAAATCGATGCGCTCAAACCCGTACCCGTGATCTTCCTCTCTGCCAAAGGGCAGGAATCTGAAGTACAAGCCGGGTTAGCAGCTGGCGCGGTGGAATACATCCTCAAGCCATTTGCCCCGGACCAACTCACCGGCCGCGTGAATGCGATCTTAGAAAAATACAGCCAACCGCAGGCCCCACAAGCCCAACCCCCACAGCCTGCACCTACCCCTGCTGCCCCCGTTCAACCTGCACAACCAGCCCCCCAGCAGCCGCAGATCACGCCTCCTGCACGCCAACCGCAGGCGCCGCCTCCCCAAATTCAACAGCCTGCACCAAGGATGCCGCAGACCCCTGCAGTACAGCCCCCGCGTGTGCCACCAGCAACTCCCCAAACTGCCCCACCAACGCCGCAGCCGCAGGCCCCCCGACCGCAAAATCCGGACCAAATCCCGATTACCCCTCAGGGACCGCCGGCTGCCCCTCAAACACCACCTCAGGTCACACCCCCAACCCGGCAGCCCCAGGCTCCTCCACCGCAAAGGCAGCAACCTGCACAGCCCGCTCCACAAACAACTCCGCCTGTACGTCAACCGCAGGCTCCCGCTCCTCAGAGACCGCAGCCCACTCCAGCTCCAGAGACCCCGAAGACTTCCCCCAAAACCCCGCCGCCCACGCGCCAACCACAGGCCCCTGTTCCTCCCCCAGCGGATCCCCCTGCTGCCCCGCCGCCGGAATCACCCCCCGAAGGGGACTCTGATTCAATTTGGCGTCGCAGCTACCGTCAAACCGACCGCAATCAAGATCAGGGAGACCAGCCACCCAATCAGGAATCTGACGAATCAGAAGAAAAGAAACCCCGCTGGCCATTCTGATCCACCGCGCCTTCCTCATCACATGGATGCCTAAATGAGCGCGATCATTATCGATGGCAAAATTGTCCACTACGAGGTACTCGGCCGTGGCAAGCCGATTATCTTTCTACACGGCTGGGTTGGCTCCTGGCGATATTGGATCCCAGCAATGCAATCTGCATCAACTGATTATCGCGCCTATGCAATCGACTTATGGGGGTATGGTGAGAGCGCCAAAGACAAAGCTTTATACTCACTTGAGGAACAAGCAAACTTAATTGACCATTTCATGAACGCCATGGGAATTGGTAAAGTCGCCTTAATTGCCCATGGACTTGGCGCTGCGGCAGCGCTGCTCTTCTCCGCAAAAAACGACAGCGTTGTCGATCGATCAATGATCATCAGCCCCCCAATCTTGGAGGATAATCTTCAGGAAAAATTTGGCTCCACCAATCCCGGAGATCTTGCCAAACGCTTGCTTGAGCAATCTCATAAAAGTGAGATCGTTGACAGCGAATCACAAAAGATTGACCAAGCTGCAATCGACACCAGTTTGAAAGAGCTGGCATACATCAAGATGATCGACGTCAGCCATCAAGTCAACACCCCCTCCCTAGTGGTCAACGGAGACAAAGACCCGGTCATCCAGGCATTAAACCAGGCCGAAAAAAACATGCTTCCCCGTTTGTTTCATCATATCCGCTTCGAAGAATCTGGTCACTTCCCAATGCT
>JBDLJU010000284.1:0-3465 GCA_039714215.1 Chloroflexota bacterium
CTTCAATTTCTTCTTTTTCCTCTTCCTCAGATTCATCGACGATTTCTTTGCCCATGGCAATATCTCTGATCCGCTGAAGAGTGCTGTTAATAATTTCATCAGATGCGATTCGGTTGATCAAGTTCTGCAAGTTATCGCCGCTCCCGAGCCGTTTCGCTTCTTTTTCAGAATAATATTTAGTCACTTCTTCAAGCGTGTTTCTTACTCTGGAATCGATGTCTTCAGGGGAGATTTTTATTTCTTCGGCGTTGGAGATTTCCATCAAAATCAAGCCGCGTTTCATCCGTGCTTCAGCATTATCACGAACCTCATCGCGCAGCTCTTCCATGGTGATTCCTCGGCTTTGCAGGTAAAGATCGATGGTCAGGCCCTGATTGGAGACCTGGTGTTCTAAATCATGGATGAAATTGTTAATTTCGTCCTCCAGCATCTGCGGTGGATATTTAATTTTGCAGCCCTCAACCAACTGTTCCATGATTTTGTCATCAAAAGCGGTTTGTTGATCCGTTTCATTTTGCTCCGCCAGAGAATTTTTGATTTCAGCTTTAAGTGAGGCAACGTCTTCATACTCTCCGAGAGTTTGCGCAAATTCATCAGTGATTTCAGGGAGAGTGCGCCCTTTGACCTCTTCAATTTTTACAGAATACACGCCGGTGATACCCTGCATATCCTCAAACTGGTGGTCTTTGTCAAATTTGAATTCAAGAGTTTTTTCGTCGCCAGTATTCAACCCTATCAATTTGCGAGAAAAGCCTTCAAAGGGGTATTCGTTGGTCTGGTCGTTGTCTTTCTTTTCAATGATCAATGGGTATCGTCGTTCTTCGAGAATTTGTTTTTTCTCGGGATCTTCTTCGCCTTTTCGCTCCCCACTGAGCACTACGTAGACCATGTCGCCTTCTTTAATCGCACGCTCAACCGGTTCGATTGCCGCCTGGCTGTCTCGCAGATTATCAAGGACCTTTTCAATGTCGTCATCCGTAATTTCTTTGGTTTCAAAATCAACACGCAGCTCGCGGTAATCAGAAAGTTCTACTTCAGGAGCCAGCGGAACTAAAAATTGGAAGCTGGGTGGGTCCATTTCAGGCATTTCGTCCAGCGAGCCAGGCCCGTATGGGGAAATATCTGCTTCTTTGATCGCCTGAGGGTAAATTTCATCAATCAGATGTTCGATGGCCTGTTCTGTGATGGCGCCCTCACCAAGGTGTTTAACAACAACGGGGTATGGTGCTTTTCCCGGTCGAAAACCAGAGATTTTATATTTCTTGGAGAGCTGCTTAGCCGCTCGTTTTTTTGCAGAGTCAAACTTTTCTGGTTCTACGCTAACGTTTAGTTTAGCCTGGTGGTCTTCCAGGATCTCGGTTTCGATTTTCAAGGCAATATTCCTTCTTTCTTAGTGATTTGGTGATTATATCACGCTCGTTTAGAGAAAATATCAGAGCTTTGTAAATTTATAGGTTGAAGAGTTTACAAAAAAATCACCAAAATCCTGACGATTTTGGTGGGTTGTGTGGGGAAGGAGGGGGTCGAACCCTCACGCCTTTCGGCACGTGATCCTAAGTCACGCCTGTCTGCCAATTCCAGCACTTCCCCGATGCCTGCCGATTATAAGCGATATGATTCTTATCGTCAACAAATGGTGTATAATTTTGGCCGAGCAAATAATACAATCCAGGGAGCATCATGTGAGCAGAGTCATTCAAACAGATGGAGTGGGAAAAGAACGGAACCGCTTATTACGCGGTATTGTGATCTCGATCAGGGAATTGATGAAACAATCAAAACCCGATTCAAAAACTAAAGACCTCGCCGCGTTTATCTCAATCGCTTTACTGGCTGTTGATCTCACCATTGAAAGGACGGTAGCACCCTGGGAAAAGCGTAATTATTGGGTTAAAGCCGATACATTTCGCCAGGAGTGGTCTTGGGTAAAACCAACAGGTGAACAGCTGAGAACTGCTGCTCTTGATGATAATTGGCCAGAAGTTGCAGGGTTAGCTGCTGCCGTTGGCGCACGGCTTGCCAAGATCAAAGTCTCAGATAGGCACCGGATGGGCACACCCTGGGTGGGGGCCTGGAACAAATTACAGCAAGATAAGGATGATTGATGGGGATGCCAGGGATTGAATCATGAATGTATTGGCTGGAGATATCGGAGGCACAAATGTCCGCCTGGCAGTATTTTCATCAACGCTTGGGCTAACTGATAGCCTGGTTGAGACTGTATATCCATCAGCCGGGTTTAATTCTTTGGAAGCAGTACTGCAAACATTTTTGGCTGAAAACAAATTCGAACTTTCTGCGGCTGCATTTGTGCTGGCTGGACCAATCATTGATGACCAAGTTACGATAACTAATTTGGGGTGGACCGCGATAAAAGCTGATATTAAGAATATTCTCGGGGGTATCCAAGTTGGGTTTAATAATGACCTGGCCGGGATCAGCAATTTCATTCCGAACTGCAATCCTAAAGATTTAGTCACTTTGAATCAAGGCACACTGGTTGAACATGGGACTAAAGTAGTGATCGCCCCTGGAACTGGACTTGGAGAAGGATATTTGGTCTGGTCTGAAAAGGAGTACCGCGCACAGCCCTCAGAAGGCGGCCATGCCAGCTTTTCGCCTTCCAGCGAGGTACAAATCGATTTGCTCAAATTTATGCAGCAGCGGTACCAGCACGTTAGTTTTGAACGGGTCTGCTCGGGATCTGCGGTCCCTGAAATGTATGAATTCGTCAAAGGCCGGGGAGTCGATCAGGAACCAGAATGGTTGGGAAAGGCATTGAGCGATGCCGAGGATCACACACCGGTAATTATCGAAGCCGCGTTAAATTCAGCTAATCCTGTAAGGCTTTGCCAGGAAACGGTTAAGCTCTTTGTCGAGATCCTCGCAATTGAAGCTGGCAATATGGCGCTTAATCTTTTGGCTCGTGGCGGGGTTTATCTTGCGGGTGGCTTATCGCAGCACCTGCTGCCGTATTTAGAAGAAAAATTTACAGAAAAGTTTTCCATTAAAGGCAGATATTCAGAATTTTTGGCTGACGTTCCAGTCTATGTCGTGATCCATCCACAGCCAGGATTGTATGGCGCAGCAATGTTTGCATTCGAGTTGGCTGGCATAGAAATTAATTAATTCCGATTATTCAGCGGGGAGAAATTTGACCAAGACGCTTTTTACTGCCATCCCCTCAATCTCTTCAACTGTGAGCTCAGCGTTGCCAATGGTAATCTTGTCCTCTGCGATTGGGATATCACCGAGTGCGGCCATCAATAAACCCCCAATGGTGACTGCCTTAAGGTCATGGTTCCATTTGAAATCATAGAGCTGTTCGAGTTCTGCCAGAATCACATCTCCGCGAATTCGCAGAATCCCGTTTTCAAGTTCATCGATGGGGAGAGTTTCGTGGTCAAATTCGTCTTGAATTTCACCGACAACTTCCTCAATTAAATCTTCCAGCGATACAATCCC
>JBDLJU010000285.1:0-3438 GCA_039714215.1 Chloroflexota bacterium
GTGTCGATGTTCCACGCCGGGGTGCTGATGAAATTGGGCGCTTTTGCCGCCCTGCGGGTGGGGATCATGCTGCTGCCTGAAGGCGCAAAGTTCCACCTGCCCTGGATGATCTTACTCAGTCTGGTCAATGTAGTCTATGGCGCCTATATTGCCATGGTGCAGACCGACTTTAAATACGTTATCGGCTTCTCGTCGGTCTCCCACATGGGTTTGGTAGTGATGGGTTTTGCCACCCTCAACCACGATGGGATGGTCGGCGCAGGCGTGCAGATGGTCTCGCATGGTCTCATGACGGCTCTCTTCTTTGCTGTCGTCGGGATGATCTATGATCAGGTGCACACCCGCCAGCTCTCAGAGTTGGGTGGGATGGTCAAGAAAATCCCCTTCGTGACGGTAACCTTCATTATTGGCGGTCTGGTCTCGATGGGTATGCCCGGCTTCTCCGGCTTTATTGCTGAGTTCCCCATCTTTATGGGCGTGTGGGGTGAAAAACCATTTTGGGACGGGCCTGCCTGGGCTGGAGCTGGGGATAAAAGCTGGATCGCAATTGTTGGCGCGATCTCAATCGTGATCACTGCGGCTTATATTATTCGCCTGATCCGCCGGGTTTTCTTCGGTGATATGCCCAAAGAATTTGAAGGTCATATGCATGATGTCAAACCAAGCGAGAAGCTCGCCTTAGCGCTGCTCTCCCTGGTGCTGGTCGGGATTGGTATTTTTCCCTCGATCATTGTGCCAATGGTAGAGACCGGTGTTGATCGAGTATTGATCCTCCTGGGAGGGATGTAAGAGATGAATACAGATTATTTAGCAATTCTTCCCGAAATCGGATTGGTAATTTTAGCAGCCGTATTGCTGGCAGTTGATCTCTTGAAGACCAAAGAACAAAAAGGCCTGCTGGCCTGGCTGACCTTTGGCGGTTTGGCGATCATCTTCGGGCTGGCAATTTTTACCCGCCCAGATCACGATGAACTGATCTGGTTTGGGATGCTTCGCGATGATATGTTCGCCTTTGTCTTCCGGATAATCTTCTTGATTGGCGCGGCGGTGACTGCGCTGCTCTCGATGGATTGGAAAGGGGTTGGCCGTCACGGTGAGTTTTATGCGCTGCTGATTTTCTCCACGTTGGGAATGAACCTGATGGCTTCTTCAGCCAATTTGGTGATGCTGTTCCTCTCAATTGAGATGGCCTCAATTCCGCTGTATGTCATGGCCGGCTTCATGAGCCGGGACAACAAATCTACCGAAGCGGGGCTTAAATACCTGCTCTTCGGGGCGATGACCTCTGCGGTGATGCTTTACGGTTTCAGCTTGATGTACGGGTTTTCCGGTACGGCAGACCTGTATGCCCTCGCTGATGCGTTTACTGCCAATCAGATTCCTTCGGTCAGCCTGATCACCAGCCTGGTTTTAGTCCTGGTTGGCTTTGGCTTCAAAATTTCGATGGTGCCGTTCCATTTTTGGTCACCAGATGTGTACGAAGGCGCACCAACCCCGGTGACCGCTTTCCTTTCTACCGCTTCCAAGGCGGCTGGTTTTTCGGTGATCATCCGCGTGCTGTTGATTGCCTTCCCAATTGCGGACTGGCAGATCATTCTGGCAGTGCTTTCTGCGGTGACGATGACCCTTGGCAACCTGGTCGCGTTGTGGCAGAAGAACATCAAGCGTATGCTGGCCTATTCATCAATTGCGCACGCAGGCTACATCTTGATGGGTTTAGCTGCGGGTACCGAATTTGGGATCAGCAGTATGCTGTATTATCTAATCACCTACCTGCTCACCAACCTGGCCGCTTTCGGCTTTGTGATTGTGTACTACAACCAGGTCGGCTCAGATAAAATCAAGGACTATGCCGGCCTCAGCCGCCGCAGCCCTGCTTTGGCATTTGGGATGCTGTTCACTTTCCTGTCATTGGGCGGGATTCCGCCGCTGGGTGGTTTCTTCGGTAAGGTACTGGTCTTTGCCGCCGCCGTCGAAGCAGAACTGGTCTGGTTGGCAGTGATCGGCGTGCTCAATGCGGTGATCGGCCTGTACTACTACCTCAACGTACTCAAGGCGGTCTATCTTTACCGCCAGGAAGGCGACGAGGAACCGCTGAAAGTCAAACCGGTCTACGGTGTGATCCTGACGGTTTGTGTCATCGGCATTGTGCTGATGGGTACTGTAATGGCCCCCTGGTTTGCACTGACCGGTATGGCAGCGGGATCACTCTTCTAGCTTCTGAAAGAAATTACGGGCGAGAAATCAGCGGTTTGGATTGCTCGCCTGCTTTTCCAAAAATGAAGCGAATCTAAGCTTCATTGAAATTACATAAATTGAAGTCTTAACATCGTGTGTTGACGCTTGCCCTGCTTATTGTTATAATCCCGAGTTGTGAGCAAAATTGATCCGTCAACACCCAAAAGTGAGCTGGTAAAGAACGCTCGCCGGTCTGCTGTGTATGCGGCAGGGCTGGGAGGTTGTTTGTCACTGCTAATCATTGGCCTATCAATCCCGATCGGCTTGTGGTTAGATAAAGCCTTTGCGGTCGACAATCACTTAATCACATTTGGACTTATCTTAGTTAGCGTGCCTGTCAATATTGTGGTGCTCCTGTGGGTCGTACGAAAAACATCTGCTCGTTTTGACCCTGCTGTACTGCAAAAGGACACGCCAAACGAATTATTACAGGAGGATGATAACAGTGTCGGAAGCTGATAAAGCTAAAAAGAAAACCGGCTGGCGATGGGGTGTCAACCGTTGGATCTTATTTGCCGTCTTTGGCATCGGTCTCTGGATCACCAAGAAGTTTATCCCCGCTCGTCCGGCGATCTTCTTACCGGCCGAAGCAATAGTCGGTACCGCAGACCATCCATTATTTACGATCTTTGGCAGTCCCTTTTATCTCACCAACACCTTGATTGCTACCATCATCGCGGATATTTTTCTGCTGATTGTGGTCTTTTTCTTCGTGGCGCCCTCTTACCGTAAAGGTAAGCTGGCGGCACCCAAGGGAATCGCCGGTGTGTTTGAAGGATTGTCTGAGATATTCTACAACCTCACCGCGACCACCGCTGGCAAATGGACCAGGACGATCTTCCCCTGGTTTGCCGCTATCTCCATGATGGTGCTGACGATGAACTGGATGGAACTGATTCCGAGCGTCGATGCCTGGGGGGTGTTCAATATTGAACATTTTGTCGCCGGGCAGGTTGATTTTGATGCGCATGACCTTGCGCACCTCACCCCGGAACAACTGGATGCCGTTCACCACGCAGAGGAACATTACTACGAAATTTGCGATGTGAAGGAATTCTCATTCCTGGGCTATGAATGGTCAGCGGTATCGGTAAATGCAGACCACAAAGATGTCGGGACTGGTGAGTGCGCCCATGCTATTGTGCCCTTTGTACGTGCCGTGGCGACAGACCTCAACTTCACTGTTGCTCTTGCCCTGGT
>JBDLJU010000286.1:0-3424 GCA_039714215.1 Chloroflexota bacterium
GCCTTTCAAACCTTTGGCATGCCGTTCATTTTGCTTTCAGGTTTCTTCCTCAGTGGTTTGGAAGCCAGCCCAGGCCAGACTGAATTGGTAACCCAGTCGGTGGTTTTGCTGGGGATTGGGTTTGCATTTATCCTGGCCGTTGTCCCCTTTCACACCTGGGTGCCGATGCTCACCGAGGAGTCCAATCCTTACTCTGTAGCGTATGTCCTTTTTATCCTCACCGGGATGGTTTCATTATTTGGGCTTGGTTTCTTTGATCGTTTTGTTTGGCTGCGAGATTCAGAGAGTGCATATTTGCTCCTCCGTCTGGTTGGTTCGATCATGGTGCTGGTCTCCGGTGTGTGGGCAGCAGTTGAGGAGGATTGGGGGCGCATGCTGGGCTATTACATTATCGCAGAGACCGGCTTTAGCTTGATGGCGATTGGGATGCACTCCCCGCAAGGAATCCTGATATTCTTTTGGTTTATTGTGGTGAGATTCTTTTCCCTGCTGTTTTGGGCTGGAGGGATGTCAATTACTAAAGAGCGGACCAATGGCAACCTCAATTTAAAGTCCCTAGCAGGGTTTGGTCATCAGCGTCCACTGCTGGTAGGGGGGGCTTTGGCTGCCCAACTTTCGATCATCGGGACCCCATTTCTAGCTAGTTATCCTGCTCGGTTTGCCCTCTGGCAGCAGCTATCCATGATTGATGCTGCATCTGCTGGGATTGCGCTAATTGGGAATATTGGGCTTTTAGCAGCTGGCCTGCGGGTCTTAAACACACTATTTATTCCATTGTCTGATGAAACGCGAACGCAAGGGAGGAGTTTGATCGATATTTTTTCACCAGCTGGGAAATTGGTTTCTGAAAGAGTATCCAATTGGCTCCTGCTTGGCTTTGTTATGGGGATCTTGGTTTTGGTTGGCCTATTCCCGCGTTTGTTTCTCCCCTGGATAGAAAATTTTTTATTGATGTTTTCCCAAATTGGAAGCTAACTCGTTGGGCTGAATTCGATTCCTCCCCAGTATATTAAAAACTTCCGGATTGACTTCGTGCTATAATCACTCAACAAAAAATAACCCTTTCAATTGCTCTATTTTGGAGAACTTTGATGGATCAAGATCAACTCATTAAGCAAGTAGAATGGCTCGATAAAGAGCGCCGCGAAGAAAAAAAAGTAATTGCATCCTTGCAAAAGAAAGTTAGTCAACTTGAGGGGTTACTCGATAAATCTCAAGCAGCGATAAATGACTCTAACAGTGAAATTACTCGCTTAAATGTGATTGTTGAAAAAGTTGATCAATTCGAAGGGGTGATGGAACAGCACCGTAATAGTGTGAAGAAAGAAATGGATGCCCATGAAAAACGGGCAAAAAAGCGGGAGCAAACTGCCAAGAAAAGTGTCTCAGAAGATGTTGACAAGCTCCGCACAAATTTGACCAAGTTTGAGCATGAAATTGATAAAGTTCGAAAACTGAGTAAGCAAATAGCAGAAAACAACGATGCAGATGACCGGCGCGATCAATCAATCGTCGAGTTGAAACTACAGCGCGATGACATGCAATCTGAGATCAACGTGAATAAGGACACGCTTCGGATTATCCAAGATGATCGCCAAACCTTGGATAAGCGGAGTACCGATGTGGCTGGTGAGGTTTCAGCGCTGCGCACCAAACTTGATGAGATGCGCGGCCAACAAGAATTGAATTCTGAGACCCACCGGAAAACAGATTCGAGATTGATGGAGTTGGTGGCCACCGAAGAGCAGCGCCGTTCTGGTCAAACGGACCATCTTGAGAGCCTGGCTCTTGAAAATGAGCGCCGAGGGAAGACCTGGAAAGTTTGGGAAAAACGCTTCTCCGACATTGAGAAACAGGCAGAGGCAATGACCCTCTCACTGCAATCCTACAGCGAAGCGGAGCGCGCTGTGCAAAAGGCCCAGCAAGACTTAGAAAAAATAACCGAACAGATCAACCGGCGCATTCATGAGATCACTGAAATGCAGCGCCTCGGAGAAGAACGTTTTCGCCAGGAGTGGAGCACGTTCAAAGCTGATGATCAGAAAAGGTGGGCGAACTATGCGCTTACACAAGACGAACAAACCAAGGAAACAAGCCGGCGATTCGAGCGCTTATCAGACCGCTCTACAAGTTTGGAAGAGCTTACCCAAGACCTTCAGGATATCGTCCAGCATTCTAATGAGCAATCGGAAAAACTGATTCAAAGTGTGCTTGCTTCTATGCGTGATTGGTTATCAGCTACAGAAAGATATTCTGATAGTATTCGTTAAATCCTCAAAGGTGTCCTTGTGCGAGTAATTGGAACAGCCGGGCATGTCGACCATGGAAAATCAGCGCTGGTTCAGGCGCTTACTGGTACGCATCCTGATCGGCTTAAAGAAGAACAAGAACGTGAAATGACCATCGAACTTGGCTTTGCCTGGTGGGAACTGCCCAATGGCGAAGAAGTTGGCGTTGTCGATGTCCCCGGACACCGAGATTTCATCGAGAATATGCTTGCTGGAGTGGGGGGGATTGATGCTGCCTTGTTTGTGGTTGCTGCTGATGAAGGGGTCATGCCGCAGACCCGAGAACACCTCGCGATCCTGGATATCCTTCAGGTCAATGCTGGGGTGATCGCCCTGACCAAAATAGACCTGGTAACTGACGAAGATTGGCTGGACCTGGTTGAAGAAGAGCTTCGCCAGGAAATGGCTGGCACAGTTTTGGCGGACGCCCCCCTGGTGAGAGTATCAGCAAAAGAGAAAATAAATATTCCTGAGCTTCACCAGGCGATTGCCTCTGTGCTAGAGCAGCACCCCAAGCGGTTAGATTTGGGACGCCCGCGCTTGCCTGTGGATCGTGTGTTCACTATGGCGGGCTTTGGCACTGTGGTAACTGGTACGCTGGTCGATGGTAGTTTTTCCGTCGGCGATGAAGTTTCAGTTTTGCCTCCTGGTCTGACGGGCAGAGTGCGCGGCCTGCAGACCCATAAACGCAAAACCGAGCAGGCTTTTCCTGGCTCGCGTACAGCGATGAATATTTCCGGCGTTGACCATACGGACCTTGAGCGTGGGCAGGTGGTGGTGCGGCCCGGCTCAATTATGCCTACTCGCCGCGTGGACGTACATTTCAAGCTGCTCCCCGATGTCGAATTGCCGGTTGAACATAATTCTGAGGTAAAAATCTTCATTGGCGCCACGGAGATGATTGCCCGGCTGAGGTTAATTGGAAAAAAACAGCTGCAGCCCGGGGAAGAAGGCTGGCTGCAGCTCGAACCCCGCAGTCCAATTGTGGCTGTGCGCGGCGACCGTTATATTCTCCGCCGGCCGTCTCCCGGAGAGACCCTCGGGGGCGGGGTGGTGATCGATGCTCACCCGAAAGGACGGCACAAACGATTTTCAAAAGATGTCCTCTCCCGTTTACAGGCGTTAACCAAAGGCAG
>JBDLJU010000287.1:0-3423 GCA_039714215.1 Chloroflexota bacterium
TTCCAGACCGTCGGGGTCATAGACCAGGTTGGTCTGGAAGAACTGGGCGCCAGCATTGATTTTCTTGTGTTCGCGGAGCGCCTGGAATTTTGGCTCAGAGGCAAATGGCGAAGCAGCCGCACCCAGGAAGTAGCTGGGTGGGAATTTGATGTTGCGGCCGTCGAGATATTTACCCTCATCACGCATTCTGCGCAGCAGCCAGAGCACCTGGATTGAATCCAGGTCGAGAATGTCGCTGCGCCCAATCGGCTTTGGCCCCTGGCGGGCATTATCGCCTGAGAGGCATAAGATGTTGCGGATACCAAGTGCGCTGGCGCCGATTACCTCGCCCTGTAAACCAGAGCGGGTACGGTCCCGAGCGGCAATTTGCAGCACTGGTTCTGCCCCATTCTCAACTGCGATTTTTGAACAGGCGATGCTGGACATGCGCGGGGTGGCTGAAGCTGCGTCTGTGAAGTTGACCGCCGTGGTGTATGGCGCGACCAGGTTGATGTTTTTGGTCAGCAGGCGGGTAGAGGTGCTCAACGGTGGGGCAACTTCTGTGGTGACCACGAAGTCGCCATTCTTCAGGCGGCGTTCAAGCTCTGAGACGGGCTCATCGTAGGCCGGGGGATGGTACTCGGAATCGCCTTCCCACCAATCCGGTTGACGGATCGATTTAAAGACAGAATCCCAGGTTTCTTCTTTGACCTGCTTGTCTTTCGAGATGATCCCTTTGAGGAATTTTCCGGTACCGACCTCGCGGACCTTGCCGGCAACCTCTCCCCATGTCTCTGTGCCGACTTTGTCCCAGTCAAGCGGAGGGAAGACCTCTAAGAGCAGCTCTTCCCGGCCCATTTTAAAGGCACGCTCGTGGATCTTGTACCAGATGCAGGGACGAGTTTCATCGACATAACATTTTTCTGGGGTGGAACCGCCGCAGGGCCCGTTGCGGGCGCCCTTGGGGCATTCCATTGCACAGATAAAGGCGGTTTCTTGCAGCAGGCAGTTCCCGCACATCCGGCAGCCGAATAAGGGGCCTTTGATTGCCTTTTCAGTGGCGATTAATGCCCTTTGACCAATTGTTTGTTTTTTAAAGGGTAGGAATGGCGGCTGCCACCTACGACCAGGAGTGAATATTGGCATTTTTGGTTTGTCCTTTCAATATACCACTAATACTTTAATAAGAAATCATACGCGCTGAGCGCTGCTTTAGCGCCTTCACCAATCGCAATTAACACTTGCTCGGCGTATATGTTTGTCACATCTCCGGCAGCAAACACACCTGGTTCGCTTGTGCGGTTGAAGCTGTCAATGATCACCCGCTGTTGTTGATCTAATTTTATGAGATCTTTGACCGCCTGAGTGTTTGCTTTCAGTGATTTTTCGATGAAAGCGCCGTCCATCTCCAGTTCTGATTCAACCCCATCTGGGCTTTTGATTGTTACCGCTTTGGCAAAGCCGTTGCCATTAACACTGATTACCTGATGGTCGTGATAGATGGTGACGTTTTCTGATTGTTCCAGCTTCTGGCCAATATCGGATTTTAGAACCTGTTTGCCAGGTCCGACTAACTGAACTTCGGCAGCCACTGTGGAGAGCTCAGCAGCGGAGCGCAGCGCCAGCTCATCATCCCCAATCACGACAACCTTTTTGTCAATGAACAGCTGGGCATAACTGATCGCCGAGTAGCATAAGCCTTTGAAGTAGAACTCTTTTTCACCCGGAACATTGAGCGGTTCCATATGGACACCTGTGGCAATAATCACTGCCTTGGTCTGATAAGATTTTCCGCTTTCGGTGGCAACTGTAAAAACCTTGCCGCTTTTGGTGATTTCGGAGACCTTGTCTACTTTGTGAGCAAAATCCAGGTATTCAAGCTCTTGTTTGAATTTTGTGACAACTTCCAACCCTCGGATCACCTGGTGGTCTTCGGTCCAGGGAATCGAGAGATGCATGTTGGTCTTGCCGCCAAGGTCCTTAGAGATGTTGAGTACATTGAGGCGTTTTCGAATTGCATAAATCGATGCGGTCAGACCGGCCGGCCCTCCGCCAATGATGATTAAATCGTACATGGTCTCTCCCTTGACCTACACTGGTGCTTCGTCAATGAACTTTTCTTGCATCATCATCGTGGTAAGATCTCGTGATCTTTTAATGATGGTAGTAGCATGCTCTAAAAGTTCATCGTATGTTTTCTCAAGACGGGCGACGCCCTGTTCTTGAGCTTTCATCCCGACTGCGGCAGCTTCCTTGGGGAAGATTTCCCAATCATCCATCGTAGGCAGCAGGTGATCTTCATCCAGCTTGTCGCCGATGTGGTCCGCCAAAGCCTGAGCAGCGGCGTAGCACATTTCATCTGTGATCGTCGAGGCGCGTACATCCAATGCGCCGCGGAAGATACCCGGGAACCCGAGGGAGTTGTTGACCTGATTTGGGAAATCCGAGCGGCCGGTGGCAACCACGCGGGCGCCAGCAGCTTTGGCTTCCCATGGCCAAATTTCAGGAATTGGGTTTGCGGCTGCGATCACGATCGCGTCCGAAGCCATCTCTGAAACCCATTCCGGTTTGATCGTGCCGGGGCCTGGTTTGGAGAGGGCGATGACCACATCAGCGCCTTTCATCGCTTCCGCGATCCCGCCGACCCGTCCTTCAGCGTTGGTGGATTGGCATAATTTCCATTTCTGGACATATTCAGCTTTTCTCTGCTCAAGATCTTCTCGGTGTTTACCGAGGATGCCTTTGCTGTCCACCATGAAGCATTTTTCAGGGTCGACGCCCCAGCCAAAGATCAGGCGGGAGCAGGCCACATTGGATGCGCCAGACCCGATAAATGCGATCGAGACCTCTTCTTTCTTTTTATCCACAATTTTCAGGGCGTTCATTACTGCGGCGAGTGTCACGGTAGCGGTGCCCTGCTGGTCATCGTGCCAAATTGGAATTTCTGCTTTTTCCCTGAGCGTATCCAGAATGCGGAAGCATTTTGGTTGGGAGAAATCTTCCAGGTTGATCCCGCCGAAGGAAGGCTGGAGCATCAGCACGGTCTCGATGATCTTGTCTGGGTCTTTGGTGTCCAACATGATGGCGACCCCATCAACCCCGCCGAGATACTTGTAGAGCAGCGCTTTGCCTTCCATTACAGGAAGACCGGCTTTGGGTCCAATATCCCCCAAACCTAGTACACGGGTGCCGTCGCTGATCACTGCAACAGTATTCCATTTATTGGTATGCTCGTAAACCATTTCTGGGTTTGCTTCGATATCTCTGCATGGCGCAGCGACACCGGGCGTATACCAGATGGCGAAGTCGTTAAAATCCCTTACTGTACATTTCAGCGCGGTTTCAACCTTTCCACGATAGAAAGGATGGAGCACCATTGCGTCTTCTGCAGGCTTTTTTGCTTTTGCTAACAGTGCATCCACGTCGATTTCATTGTTCTTTACA
>JBDLJU010000288.1:0-3420 GCA_039714215.1 Chloroflexota bacterium
GACCAAATTGACGGTCAAAAAGAAGTAGGGGATGAACCGGAATTCTATTAGGGTGCACATCTAATCGGTCTAAAAATTGAGCTCCAGACTTAAAATCCCCTCCATTGCGACTTTTCTCCAAAAACGCATTGTTTAAAATACCCCGTCTTACTTCACCTCCGCCAGGATCTCCTGGCAGAGGCGCACACCGTCCATTGCATCGGTCACCCAGTGATTTGCGCCGATATATTCGCTAACCTGCTGGTTGAGCTGGTTTCCCCCAATGATGATCGGTGTTTTGGCGAGTGTATGATCTCCCGCCGAGCGGATCAGGTCGATGGTTTCTTTCATGGCATCATAGGTGCTGGTCAGCAGCCCGGAAAGGCCGATGATCTGCGGCTTGAGCACCATGGCTTGATTGAGAAATTCAACCGGTGGGACATCTACGCCCAGATCATGTACGGTGAAGCCGTGGCTGTTAAGCAGCATGCTCAGGTTGCTTTTGCCAATGTCATGGATATCCCCTTGAACGGTGCCGATGAGGATCGAACCGCTTTCATTCCCTGTGATCTGATTTTCAATGATCGGCTGCAGTAATATCATCACCTGCCGGAAGATCTCCCCAGCCATGATTAGACCGGCAAGATAGTACTCCTCTTGCTCGTAGCGTTCTCCCACAATGCGCAGCCCTTCCTGACAGTCTTCGGTGATGGCAAGTGGATTATCTCCTCTGGCGATTCGTTCTCTGACCAGGGATAGGGCGGCATCCTCATTGAGATCGGCGACGTTGGCTACCAGCACTGCACGGGGATCATTTTCATTCATGGGGAAACTCACTCAGTTCTTAGGGTGTTATTTTAATCCGACCTGTGTCGAAAAGCGAAGATGGTCGCTGCGGAAAAGGAACCACCCCCAGCTGATGGGATGATCGTTAAAGTCATAGAAGATATGCTCAAGTAAAAATGCTGCTGCAGGGTATGGTGATTCCAGCAGTTCAGCTTCCTCCGGGTTCATGAGGGCTGTATCGATATTTAATTGACCCCGCTTGAGCAGGGCGTTGTCTGCATGGGCGAACAATCCCTGCAGGGAGGTGACATCCATTTCAGCTTCAACAATGGGTCGTGTGGGGTCGTAGATCAAATAGGCGCGGTGATAAAAGATGGGCTGCTTATCCCGGGTGAACAAGCGGCGGATATAAATGGTGGGGTCTCCCTCTTGAATGCCCAGCTTGCGCGCAGCCCGCTCGTCAGCGGATACAATTCTCACATCGATGAGCTTTATATCACCATTACTGCTGTTGGTAAAAAGGTCTTCCAATTCCTGGAGATCAAAATTTGCCGTGCTCAGTTCTAACGGCTTGACAAAAGTCCCGCGTCCCTGGGCGGTGCTGACCACGCCTTGATCGATCAACAAATTGATCGAGCGGCGTACCGTCATCGGGCTGATGCCGAAGCGCCTGCAAAGCTGGGCTTCCGAAGGGAGCTGGTCACCCGGCCGAAATATACCCTCCGCGATCTGCTGCCGGATGATATCAGCCAACTGGGCGTATGCCGGTTGAGCAGATTTGCGGTCGATTTGATCGCTGTTGAGAGGGGGCGCTGGGCCTTCTTTTGCCATAATACCAAAAATTTATTTGCGGATGGTTGGTAACCAAGGTAATTATGTGCTAATTTTGAGATTATGTCAATCTTCTTGACAACTTCTCTATATAAGTGTATATTAAATAACGTACTTCCCTATAGAAGTAAATGGAAATACCTAATAACATAGTCTTATGCTTGATTTACCACAGTCCACTCCCCCTGAAAAGACCAAAGTGATTGCCTGCGCCACGGTGATCGAGGAGATGCTGCCGTTAATCCCAGAAAATGTGGACTACGAAGTGATGGATTTCGGTTTGCATCTGGTACCAGGTAATTTAAGAAAAGCCTTACAGGAAGCGGTTGATAAGGCTTCCAAGGATTATGAAACGATTATTTTGGGGTACGGCTTGTGCTCGATGGCGGTTGTAGGGTTAGAAGCGCGCGGCTGCAGTATTGTGATCCCAAAGGTTGATGACTGTATCGCTATATATCTGGGTTCAAGTGAGGCATATACCCAGCAGCATAAAAAAGAGCCAGGAACATATTATCTGACCAAAGGGTGGATCAAAGTCAGTGACACCATCCTGGATGACTACCGGCGTACCGTTGAAAAATTTGGAGAAGAGAGAGCTGACAGGATCATGCGCGCCATGCTCAAGAATTACAAACGGCTGGTTTATATCAATACCGGTACAGAGAACCAGGATCAATACCGCGCCTATGCCAAAAAAGCAGCCGACCAATTCAACCTGCGTTTTGAGGAAATTAAAGGATCAAATACTTTGATACAGAAGATGCTGCACGGACCCTGGGATGACGAATTCTTGGTGGTTCAACCGGCCGATACGATTGCCTATCGTGATTTTAAAGAAAGCGAGGCAAAGAAATAAATGATAAAGGATGTTCAGCGCTTCGAGATCGAATTTCAACCTGTTGGGAAACGTGTACGTGCATCTTCAGAAGAGAATTTATTAGATGCAGCCCGCAGTTCGGGAATTGAATTGGCGACTGCCTGTGGGGGAGATGGGAGCTGTGGTCAATGCCAGATCGTCATTCTCTCGGGGAAAACTACACCGCCGACCACCAGCGAAGAATTCATCATCCCTGAGCTGGATTTGCAAAATGGAAGAAGATTGGCCTGTCAGACAAGCCCTTTGAGCGACCTCAAGGTTGAGATTCCGCGCGATTCGCTGATCACCGGACCGCGCCTGCAGGTGGAAAGCAATCTCAAGGAGATTGAAGTTGACCCCATGGTGCGGGCGGTTGATCTGGAACTGACCCCGCCGACTCTGGAAGACAGCCGGTCGGACTTCATCCGGATTCTGGATGCGCTTGAGATGCCAAATTTGTATGCCAATGTCGAGGTGATTCGTTCTATTCCCGAGCAGTTGCGGGAAAGCGATTGGCGTATCACCGCTTATCTGCTTGATGATGAACTCATTGGTACTGCGCTTTATGGTTCTCAACCTCTTGGATTTGCCGTTGATCTGGGAACGACCAAGATCGCTGCTTACCTGGTGGATCTGGAAAAAGGCGAAAATCTGGCGTCGGCCGGTGTGTCGAACCCACAAATCGGCTACGGCGAAGATGTGATCAGCCGGTTGAATTTCGTTTACCGCAATCAGGATGGCGGTAAGACCATGGCAGATTTGGTTCAAATTACCCTGGATGAGGTTTTAGGGGAACTGCTTGCAAAAACCGGTTCCCGCCGGGAGCAGGTAGTTGATGCGGTTATTGTGGGCAATACCGCGATCACGCACCTCTTGCTGGAACTGCCAGTCAAGCAGCTGGCAAAGGCGCCCTATGTTGCGGCTGCCAGCGATGCTTTAGATGTTCCCGCGGCTGAGCTTGGTTTGGA
>JBDLJU010000289.1:0-3415 GCA_039714215.1 Chloroflexota bacterium
TTCAAAATTCCTGCTAACTTTTCTGCAGCCGGGATGCGATTTGATTGAAAACCAACCATTTTAGCGGATAAGCCAATATTTTTTGCTAATGAGAGAATAGATTGGATATATTGTAAACCGCCGCTCAATATCTCTGCGGGGGAAGAAGATACAAATGTGCCTGCGCCGCGTTTGCGGGTGATCTGTTCCTTTTGCTCCAGAATTCCTAAAGCAACCCGCAAAGTTGACCGCGAGATACCGAGCATGCCCCCTAATTCTTCTTCAGATGGTAATTGATCTCCTGGAGAGTATTCTCGTTTTATCATGCCCTGGAGAGCATCCACGGCTAATAGATATAACGGTCGATCAGTAGTCTTGATGCGAATGCTTTCTTCTGCCATTCTTTTTAGACCATCCTCTGTGATTATCTAAATTAATAAACCGATAAAACGAGGAAAAGTATGCTGTCTGTTGTCATACAACTTTAACTATTATCCAATTTTACACCATAAGAAGTAAAATGACAAATGCCCTGTATTTGGGGGGCCATTTGTCAGGCGCTAACATTTTTGAGCAATATTATTTTCTTATGCGATGAATTGAACAAGATGGTTTCTTTGATTGGATGATCGTGATCAGCAGCTACAATTTGATCATAAAAGGTTGGAGGTGATTAATGATAGAATTAGCTTGAAAGAGAACCAACCCATTTCCGGTATTCGCTTTAGTTTAAGGATGGAATTACCCCCTTTCACGAGCGAAATACTGCCCGGCAGCGACCTCTTTCTATGAGATTAAACGACAGAGTATACGTAAAACCTTAAACTAGCACCCGGAGAAAATTTATGCCTACTTCACGAAAGAAAACTCAAAATATCGCCATCCTTGTTGGGGTTGCCGTGCTGACCTTCGCCCTGGGCTATCTTGCCAGAGACCTGATTGGGACTGGCGGCGAGTTCAACTTCAGCGGGGCCGCGGGAATGGCCGCCAGCGGGCAGGCCTGCGACACCTCAAGCATGCAGAGCAGCGACCCCACCGGGATCACCCTGGGGGACCCGTTGAACTTCCGTTTCGGCCCCGGGCTGGATTACTCGATTGTCACCGCATTGGATTACTGCACCTCCGCAAAATTGATCGGGCGCAACACGGATGAATCCTGGCTGCTGATCCAGCTGCCGGGAAACATGGAGGGTTGGGTATATTCTGAGTATGTGATGTCGAACGTGGACCTCACCGACCTGAAAGTTGCCACCGGCTTCGGCGGTGAGAACACCGTGCCGAGCGGCCCCACCGGAAAACCCGATTTTTCAGCGGTGATCCAATATAACCAGGCCGCCGTGTTCATCACCGGGATGCCGGCAAATGGCGCGGTGTTCGCCACGCTGGGCCCGTCTGCGGGCTCCGCAAAAAGCCTGCAGGTCGCCAGCGGTTACGCCGACGCCCAGGGCACAATTACGCTGATCTTCCCGATGCCTGCAACCTGGTCAGACGGCAGCAAAGTTGAATCTGGGACAATGTCATTGATCATCTCATCTGGAGACGTGGTGCTCAATGGCTGGATCACCTACTACCTGTACTAACAAATAAAAAGCTTTGGCAGGCCCAAACTTTTATCAAACCGAGCTTCGTTCGGTCAAATATTTCAGCCCAGCGATTCGCTGGGCTGGTTTTTTGACCAAGGTTTGGTGATAAAAAGTATCCCAAGAAGATATCACGCGAGAGCGCTAGGGCTGACGCGGCAAAATTACATATAAACCTGCAGCCATTAGTAAAAGGCCAAATATTCGAGGAGTGGTAATTGGAATCCGCTCGTAACCGCTAAATCCAATGGAGTCGATAATTACTGCAACCACAATTTGAGCAAACACAATCGCAAAATTACCAACTGCCACACCGGTTCTAGGTAGCGCGTAGGCGATTGCTGCCACTCCTGCTAAAACCAAAACAGCGCCAAGGACTATTTGGGGAAAGATACTTTTTGCCACAACCCAATTGATATTGCCTCGCACCCCCACTGCGATGATCAAGATCAGCGCAATAACGCCAGAGACAGAATGTTCTAACAAGCTGGCGTTTACTGCCCCAACATTCTTGCCGATAAACCCCTCAATAACTGAGACAAAGGCAAATATGACTCCTGCAAATAGTGCTGAAATCAATCCCAGGCTCATTCCTTCTTGCATTTAATTCTCCTTATGGACAACAGGGTTACTTAGCAAATCAACGATCTGATTTGCCCCCAAGTTTCACTAATTTCAAGCGGGTAACGATAAGGTTATCCAGAGGAGAAATAATAAGCCCGGCAGAAAGCTCCAGGTTTAGGTTTTCCCTTTAATTTCTAAAAATACAAAGCATCTAGAAATTCGTCTTGGAATTCAGACCTGGTGGTTAGCTCGATATATTCCACCTGCCGAATAATCTCTTGAATTTTCTCCCGTTTCCCACGAGACAGTAAGGCCTGTACTGCCCCCATCCCGGCAGCATTACCGATCTGACTAAAACGTTGGACAGAAATTTCAGGAAACATCCCAATGTTTACCGCGTTTTCCACGTCAATATATGTGCCAAAAGCGCCAGCGATGATCACGTGATCCACATCTTTTGCGCTTATTCCCGCTTCATTCAATAAAATCTCTTGCCCCGCCCGGATCGCTCCTTTTGCCATCTGGATTTCATTGATATCGCTGCGGGATAATGTGATCGCGCGCCCGTTGCCTGATTCGGAAGCAGCGACCAATAAAAATTCGGGTTGGCCTTTGCTTTCCTTACTGACATTCATCTTGCCCTCAAGCAGCATGCCTTTATTATTAATGATATCTGCGGCTTTTAACTGGGCGACAACATCCAGAATTCCTGAGCCGCACATGCCAACCGGGGGTTGATTTTCGATCGTGAATATCCGGATTTCACCATCAGCGATCTGCACCCGCTCTATCGCCCCTGCAGCAGCCCGCATGCCATCTTTAATATGGGCACCCTCAAATGCCGGGCCAGACGCACAAGAACAGGACAATAAGCGGTCATTTACTTTCAGCGTCAGCTCTGTATTCGTACCGATATCAATCGCCATGACCGCCCCCTTTTGTTTCCACAGCTCTGTAGACAAGATCACCGCAGAATGGTCTGCACCGACATAACCAGCAATATTGGGAAGCAGGTGAATATAGGCACCAGGCGCAATCTGAATACCCAAATGATCAGCACGGATGTCGATTGCCTCACTAAAGGAAGGCACATACGGAGCGAGCGCTAATTGGATAACAGATAAGCCTGTAAATAGATGGTGAATCGCAGTGTTCCCCACAATCACCGCATCTAAAATCTGGTCAGGGGATATTCCTGCATGTTCTGTTAGCTCCTCAATAGCCTGGTTTAACGCCTCAGCCAAGACTACCTGAAGCTTTTTCCTGTTTTCCGCTTTTTGATGCGCAAAAGA
>JBDLJU010000290.1:0-3371 GCA_039714215.1 Chloroflexota bacterium
CGTATCCGGGTAAAGTTGTCGGGGTAAGCGTTAGCTGTTTATTTATATTTGTCCATAGCCGAATATTTTGGAGCCGTATGACCATAAAAAGAATTCAACTGGGGTTGATCCACGTCGCTGTGGCGATCACCCTGGTACCGATCAACAGCACGTTAAACCGGATAATGATCAATGAACTGGCAATCTCCGCCTTACTGGTGGCGATCCTCGCATCGCTGCCATATTTATTTTCTCCAATCCAGGTAGCCATCGGATCATTTTCTGACCGTCACCCCATATTCGGGTGGAAACGGACCCCCTACATTGCTGCCGGGCTGCTGCTTTGTGTGATCGGTGTGATCGCCGCTCCCTACATTGCCTTCCTGATTGCCAGCCAACCCGTCCTCGGAATAATTTCGGGCGTATTCGCTTTCGGCGCCTGGGGAATGGGCTACAATCTCGCATCAGTCTCTTATTTTTCTCTGGCAACTGAAATCTCCGGAAAAAATGGCCGATCGCGTACCATCGCGGTGATGTTCTTCATGATGATCCTGGGGATTATCTTCACTTCGATGATCCTCGGTCAGCTGCTGGAAACGTACTCCCCAGAGCAGCTTAACTTTTCATTTTTGCTGGTTGGTGTAGCCGCACTGATCTTTGGCATATCAGGGTTGGTGAAGCTTGAACCTAAACAAACCAGCCAGGAAATCGATCAGGCGCAGGGCGGCGAAAATTACACCTGGGGTCAAATGGTAAAAACGATCACCGAGAACAAACAGGCCACCCGCTTCTTCTTTTATCTGATCCTGCTGCTGACCGCCATCCTGGGGCAAGACATCCTCCTCGAACCGTACGGCGCTAAGGCTTTTGGGCTCTCCGTGCAGGCCACCACGCAGATCACCTCAATATGGGGCGTGTTCTTTTTGATTTCTTTATCACTCGGCGCTGGGCTTGAAAAACGTATTCCGAAAATTGTACAGGCCAGGGTTGGCGCATGGACAGGGATCTTTGCATTCGCTTTAATCATCTTCAGCTCGTATCTCAGCAGCCTGGTGATATTTTATGCCGGTGTAATCCTGCTTGGTTTTGCCACTGGATTGGCAACAGTCTCCAACCTCGCTTTGATGTTGGACATGACTTCAGTAGGCAGCGTCGGATTATTCATTGGAGCCTGGGGGATGGCCAGCGCCCTCGCTCGATTAACCGGAAATATGCTCAGCGGCACGGTCAATGCCCTCGCAAACAATTCTGTATTCGGATATGTCATCGTATTTTCGCTTGAAATCTCAATCTTGCTCATTTCGTTAAGTATTCTGCGCCAGGTTGATGTCAGCCTGTTCCAAACTAAAGCAGAGCAAAACCTGCCTTTCATAGAAAGAGCAGTAATTGCGAATGAAGGATAATCATATGCCAGGAAATTGGTTAAGTCTTAAAGAAGTATCAGAAATTCTTGGGGTTCACCCCAGCACTGTCCGTAACTGGGCCAACCAGGGCGTACTCCCTGTCCACCGCACGCAGGGAGGGCACCGCCGCTTCCAGCGCGCCGAACTAGAGCTGTGGATCCAATCGCAACGGATGAACAATTCAGAGGAATCGATCAACCTCTTCCAGAATGCCCTCAGCTTTGCCCGTTTTCAAATTTCTGAAGCGCACCTCGAAAAGCAGCGCTGGTATCAGAAGATCGATGAAGTCGGCCGTTCAAGCTACCGCCGAAGCGGCCGCACCCTGGTGCAGGGCCTGATCAAATCTCAGGTGCTGGATGAAAATGCGGCGAGAGCAGAAGCGCGCGTGATCGGCGTAGATTACGCCTCCAATGGCCGGCGTTTTGGGCTGACGATCTTAGAAAGCGTGCAGGCTTTCCTCTTCTTCCGCGATGTACTCCAGGAAGCCGCTTACCATGCCTATGAATCTGCTGCGATTCAGTCTCCGTATGCCTGGGGCGATATGTTCCGCAACATCAATTCATTTACCGACAAGATCATGCTTTCCCTGATTGAAACCTACGAAGCGTTCGAAACCGGAAAAAACGGTGTTAAAAAATAATTACGAGCTGGCAGCTCGTAATTATTGATTTTAATTCGAAGAAATTAACCCCCGACTGAAAACCAGTCGGGGGTTGTTGGTTAATGCAGGTCTTTCTTGCTGATATACCACTTGGTCGCTTCAGCAGCAAAAGCTGGAATGAACAAAAGCGGCAGCAGATACTGCCAGTGTTCCCAACTCAGGGGAACCGTCGAGAATACCGGCTGCAGGAAGGGGATATACAGCACGCCCAGAAGCAGCACCGCGGATACCAGTACTGCCCAATTCATATTCTTATTTTTGAACACCCCGATCTTGATCAACGGGTAGCGCTCCGAGCGAGCTGTGAATGCCCGCAGCAGTTCGGAGAACGAGAGGGTGATAAATGCCATTGTTGCGGCTGTCTCATTCAGCACGCCAGGCGTGGCAGGCCAAAGCTTCAGCCCCAGCAGGTAAGCGCCCAGGGTTACCGCAGTGATCGCCACAGTCTGTACCGAGATCCCCAGGCCCATCAGCTTGTTAATGATCGGTTCATTGGTGGGTCTCGGAGGCTGGTTCATGATATCCGGGTCTCCTTTTTCAGTGCCCAGCGCCAGCGCGGGAGCCCCGTCAGTGACCAGGTTAAGCCACAGCAGCTGGATCGGGTTGAGCGGGGAGGGTAGCTTGAAGAGGATCGCCAGGAAGATGACCGCAATCTCCGCCAGGTTGCAGGAGAGCAGATAGAAGACAAACTTGCGGATATTCGAGTAAATGATCCGGCCCTGTTCAATCGCCGAGACGATGCTTTTATAGTTGTCATCGGTCAGCACCATGTCGGCGGTTTCTTTAGCCACATCCGTACCGGTGATTCCCATTGCCACGCCGATATCGGCCTGTTTGAGGGCGGGGGCGTCGTTCACCCCGTCGCCGGTCATCGCCACAATTTCGTTGTTGGTACGCAAAGCTCGCACAATCCGGACCTTGTGTTCCGGGGAGACCCGGGCAAACACATCCGTGTCCCGAATTTCTTCACAGAGTTCATCTTCAGTCATCTGGTCAATGTCTGCGCCGGTATGTACTTTATTTCCCGGGATGAGCAGCCCGATCGATTCAGCGATTGCCCGGGCAGTCTTGGCATAGTCGCCGGTGATCATCACCGTGCGGATGCCCGCCTTTCTTGCCACCGCGATTGAATCTCGAACTTCGGACCGCGGCGGGTCAATCATCCCCAGCAAGCCGACAAAAATTAAATCAGTTTCCACTTCTTCCACGCTCAACTCAGCCGGGATATTGCGGACAACTTTATAGGCAACCGCCAGCACACGTAATGCCTGGGCAGCCATCTTGTCATTCGCTTCTAAAATTCGCTCCCGGACAACATCATCCATCGA
>JBDLJU010000291.1:0-3370 GCA_039714215.1 Chloroflexota bacterium
TCCCCCAGCATCATCGCCGACCACTGGTTCTGGCTCATTGCCGAGGTACCTGAATCGGTGGTGAAATCCAGGTAGACATCCTCTGCTCGAAGGCTGAAAACATTGTAGCCTGCAGTTTTGAGGGCTTTGGTTCGTTCTTCTTTGGAAATTAGTTGAATAGGCTCAACCATTTTAATTTTAAATGGTTCTGGTTTGTATTTTGGCATCAAATCTCCTTATAGTTAAATCCAAGTTTAACATGCTTTTATCTGAGGACAAAGTATAATAACGAGTGGAATTTATGACAAAAAACTGGAAGTGAAAATGAGCCTAGAAATCGTAAAATTAGCCCTTGGGGCGACAATGACCAATGCTTATCTAATCTGTGAGACAGAAACCAACCAGGCGGTAGTAATTGACCCGGGTTGGGAGGGCGAGAAAATCCTTGCCGAAGCCAAACAGCGTGGCTGGGAAATATCCCAGATCTGGCTGACCCATGCCCACTTCGATCACTGCGGAGCGGTAGGGGAGGTGGCGAAAGCTTTCGAGCCTGTTCTGCCGGTGGCAATGCACCCGGAGGACAAATTTTTGTGGGAAATGCAGGGCGGCGCGCCGCTCTTTGGGATTGATGGTATTGACGTCGGTCCGGAGCCGAGCATCGTGCTTGCCCATGGTCAAAATTTACAGCTTGGAACCCTGAATTTTGAGGTGCGTCATGCCCCAGGTCACACGCCTGGGCATGTGATGTTTTCCTGCCCTGAGGAAAAAGTGCTCTTCTGTGGGGATGTGATCTTCTATGGCAGTATCGGGCGTACCGACCTGCCGCGGGGAGACTTTGACACCCTGCTGAACAGCATCCGGGAGCAGGTTTTCAACCTGGCTGATGACACACGCCTGTTAAACGGGCATGGTCCTGAAACCACGGTTGGCTTTGAGAAGGAAAATAATCCGTTCTTGTAAAATGATCGGCTGAAAATTATGAAATGGACTCGTAGAAAAAAACCGAAGGACGCTCAGACGCCTGTGCCTCGCGAGGTGACCAACGTCGAAAAGATGAGCGGTTTGCCCTGGGCGGTAGTGATGAGCACCTCCAATTCGATTTTTGCCTACCTGACCCTATTTGGGTCGGTGATGGTGCTCTTCCTCAACCAGCTGCAGTTCAGCAAAACCCAGATTGGTTTAACTTTAGGGGTACTCCATTTCACCGGGGTGCTTGCTGTCTTTGTCGTGCAATTTGTCTCTCGGTTGGGCTTCAAGCGAGCTTTTCAGATATTTATGTCCGCCCGCGCCGCAGTGATTATTTTCTTGCTGTTCACCCCATTTATCTGGGATCACTATGGACAGCAGGTGGTTTTTTCGTATGTGATCATCATCGTTGGGCTGTTTGCAGTTTTTCGCACTATGGCGATCACCGGTTGGATGCCATGGGCACGTGAATATATCCCAGACGCTGTGCGCGGAAAGTTTACTGCGATATCAAATATTTTCACCAGTTTCTCTGGGTTCCTCACCGTGCTGGTCGCTGGCTGGGTGATCGGGGAGAGCGGCGAGCTGCAGAATTTCATGTACCTGTTTGCTGCTTCAGTGTTCTTTGCCGCGGTGACCGTGACGGCCTCACGGCGTGTCCCTGGCGGGGTACCCCTTCCTCGAGAGGAAAAGAGTCATTTAAAGAAGGTTCTGACTACCCTGAAGGACAACTCCTTCTTGCTGTTCCTTTTAGGCACAGGGTTAATTACCCTTGGTACAGAACCAATGAATGCTTTTATTCCGCTGTTCCTTAGTGAAGAGGTGGGTCTCAGTGCAGGAAATACAATTTATATCCAGGCCGCGGCGATGCTGGGTGGGATCCTGACCAGCTATTTGTGGGGATGGGCTGCCGACCGCTACGGTAGTAAACCAGTAATGATTTGGGGGGTCATCTTCCGGGCGATTGTGCCTCTGCTCTGGTTTGTGATCCCTCGCGAGGCTGCTTACAGCCTGCTGCTGGCTTTGGTGATCTCATTCCTCAGCGGCGTAGCCAGTATTGGCTTTGCCATCGGAAGCTCTCGGATGCTGTTCGTCAATATCGTTCCTGGAGCTAAAAGCGGCGATTACATGGCGCTCTTCACCACATGGGGAGGGCTGACCTGGGCGATCAGCCAGGTGACTGGCGGCTGGATACTGGACGCTGGCAAGGGAGTTTCTGGTCAGCTGTGGATCTTCTCGGTTGACTCTTATGTGATCTTGTTCCTGCTTGCCCTGATCGTGCCATTAGGCAGCGCATGGTTGATGAATAGGATTAAAGTGAAATCCGAAGTGAGTACAGGGAAGCTTGCCGCCATGTTCTTGCATGGTAATCCCTTGATGGCGTTCAATTCGATGATCCGTTTCCAAAGGGCAAAGGACGAGCGTTCCAAGGTCAGTATGACGGAGAAGCTCGGGAAGTCGCGCAGTCCCCTGACGGTTGAGGAACTGCTTGAAGCACTGGCTGACCCAAGATTTAATGTCCGTTTTGAAGCGATAATTTCGATTGCCCGCACTGATCCCGACCCGCGGTTAACCAGGGCCTTGTGTACCTTATTGGAGCGGGGCGAGCCTGCCCTGAGTGTCGTGGCTGCCTGGGCGTTGGGCAGGATTGGTGATCTCGAAGCGCTGACTACCCTGCGAGAGGGGCTTGGTGCACCGTACCGCTCGATCCAGGCACACAGCGCCCGGTCGTTGGGTACTTTGCTCGATGCGGAAATGAAACCAGAGCTTCTCCGGAGGCTAACCGAAGAGCAGGACCCTGGTTTGAAGATCGCTTTTTCCTCAGCATTGGGCAACCTCGGTGCGGTAGAAGCGGTTCCTGAAATCCTGACCCTCCTGGCCGAAACAGAGGATCAATTCCTGCGGTTAGAAGTAGCCCTGACCCTGGCTCGTTTGGTCGGGGAGGAGAGCAAATTTGTGCGCTTGTTGCGTTCTGCCCGCCAGGATGCCGGTACTGCCGCTTCACAGATCTTGATCGAGATCAGCCGCAAACTGGCCGGCTCACAGTCCGAGGAACTCAACACGAATTGGGAAGCGAGTATTGATGCTTTTGCCCAGAACGATCTGGAGCTCGGCGCGACGCATTTGGCGGAAGGAGTGCCCTTGCTGAACCTTGAGGGGTTAGACCCGGCAGCGCAGCAGGTTTTGACCGCATCTGCTGAGTATTTGACAGTTGGCGGCGACCAGCGAATAGATTTTTTGGTGCTGCTGCTCCATACGCTCTCCCATTTTGTAGAAAGCCAACTCTGAAGCTGCCCAGGAGATCAATCATGAAACAATATCTGGAACAACTCTACGATTACAATGTTTGGACAAACGGCCTGATCTTGAAATATGCCGAGCAGCTGCCCGAAGAGCAGTTCACCCAGGAGACCACTCACAGCCA
>JBDLJU010000292.1:0-3366 GCA_039714215.1 Chloroflexota bacterium
CATTATCCCGGTGAGCAGAACGTCAACAACCTGACCAACACCGCCCTGGACCCGGTGGCAAAGATCCCGGAATTCAAGGTCTGCGCGGTCAAGGTTGAAGTTGTGGGAGAGTAAGAGCATCTGAGTTTGAAAAGTTGGTGAGACCCCTGGGATCAGGGGTCTCTTTTTGTATTCGAGAGAAAATCTGGAAAGCTAGGGGCGTATCACAAGCCGCTCATACAGGTTAAATTTACGTCCCAGGAATCTGGGGTAGATCTAAGGGGAATGGTAGGTAATGGTTGCTAGAGTGGACAATGTTTTGGAGCAGGTGGACTCGAAGACAGAAAAATTTTAAGAAATGGCGATAATTACTACCTGTCCAGTGAATGCTTAGTTTGCTGGCCTTTAGTGTTAAGACACGAAATCTGTGTCCTGGTTGATATCATCAGGAAAACCTTCACTTAAAAAACGCTTATGGTCTGCGGTCAAAAATATTTTTATACAACTAATGAGTGGAGAAGAAAAGAGACGTTGATAAATGTTGTTATTGTCCTTAATCATTTTATCAAAGCGATAATTTCTTTTGATATGCCTTTCAAAACCCCATCGCTTAAAAACAGTAACAATTGGAAGAAGGATAACCCAAATGCCAAAGCAAATTGGTATGAATGGCCATTGATCGGGAAGGGGGCTGATAATTGGAGCAACCAAGCCAAGAATAGGAATCATTGCACTCTGAAAAAATGCTAAATTTGCAGCCCTGCGCCATTTTTCTCGATCACTTGTATTGATTAAAGTATATGGACTGATATATCGAAGCTCAAGGATCATACCCCAGCCAAGGAACCCAAAGATACTAATAATATACACAACTACACTAGTTGTAGATAACCATTCAGGTGTATCTGGTGCAAGCAACCTTGAGAATATCAAAGAAATCTATTCCTCCTGAAGGGCGAATCCATTGTGTTGATAAACAAATTTCTTTATACGATAATTTCACTTTAACCAAATTAAACGGATCAAATTTTCAGGTTCCTATCGATTTAGTCATCCTAGAGAGGATTTTCAAAACACATTTTGAGTATACTGTGATTAATAGTAGCTTATCCTTTTAAATATCACGATAAATGATTATATCAGTTCTTGTGAACCGAAAAAAACTTATCGATAGAGTACAAAATACAATCGATTTTCAGTTGTACTCATACAATTTCGAATTGGCCTATTGTGACAGCCTGCAATATTTCGCTTTGTGATACTTGCATTAGGGTGTTAATATGCCTTGTAGAATATCAAAACAGAAATTCATCAGCCGCTTTGATTCCATCGAATTACGAACCGCCCTTACGTTATAATTCAGTATGGAAAATTTCAGCGTAGTGATCCAGGCTGGCGGGCAGTCAAAGCGGATGGGGTCTGATAAAGGGCTGCTGCCGTTTGGCGAGGTCACCCTGATCGAATACATCTTCGGGCAGGTGGAGGGGTTTGGCAGCGAGCAGATCATCATTTCAAACAAACCTGATGACTATGCCCGCTTCGGGCTGCCGGTGTATGGGGATGTCTTCCCAGGGAGGGGAGCGCTGGGCGGGATTTATTCAGCGATTTCCCATGCGAAGAATGACCATATTCTCTTGCTGGCCTGCGATATGCCGTTTGTTAACATCAAGTTAGTAAACTACTTGATCGAACGTGCACCTGACCATGATGTGGTGATTCCATTCTGGAAAGAAGCGGGATTTGCGGAACCTTTCCGGGCGGTGTACAGCAAAAACTGCCTGCCGGCAATTAAAGCATCCCTGGATGAGGAGAAACGCCGGGTAATTTCTTTTTTTGACCAGGTCGATGTGGGCTACGTTTCCTCCGAAGTAATTCACCAATTCGACCCCGAAGAACGCTCGTTTTTTAACGTCAATACCCCCGAAGATCTTGCCCAGGCATTAATCTTAGCAAAATATTAATACTAATTAGACCTAAATTTGGTAAAATAGAGGCACCTATTCAGTTCCAGGAGCTTCCCCGATGGTTAAAAGTTCAACAAGTGGTTCAAAAAAATTCAGCGCCAAACAAGTGCTGGCGGATTACCGCCTGGCATATCAAAGCCGGCAGGTCAGCCTGATCGGCCGCCGGGAGGTGCTCAGCGGGAAAGCCAAATTCGGTATTTTCGGCGCGGGGAAGGAAGTCCCTCAACTGGCGATGGCGAAAGCTTTCCAGCCGGGGGACTGGCGCTCCGGTTACTACCGCGACCAGACCTTTATGTTTGCTACCGGCGAGCACACCATGGCGGGATTTTTTGCCCACCTGTATGCTGATTCAGACCTGGAACGTGAGCCTGCTTCGGGGGGTAGGGCGATGAACGCCCATTTCTCCACGCAAAGCCTGGATGAAAACGGCGAGTGGCTCGACCTGATGCAGATCAAGAATTCCTCCTCCGATGTTTCACCGACTGCGGCGCAGATGCCTCGATTGGTGGGGCTGGCGTATGCCTCAAAGTTTTTCCGTGAGCTGGAGGATCTCAAAAAATTAACCAAATTTTCAAGCAACGGCGACGAAGTCGCGTTCGGCACGATCGGGAATGCCAGCGCCGCAGAAGGGATGTTCTGGGAAGCGTTGAACGCGATCTCGGTGCTGCAGTCTCCGGCAGTGATCTCGATCTGGGATGACGATTACGGCATCTCGGTGCCCAACAGCATCCAGCACGGCAAAAACTTGGCAGACCACCTCAGCGGATTTGCCCGTAACGCAGGGGAGGGACGGGGATACAACTATGTACAGGTACCTGCCTGGGATTACCCCGCGCTGATCGACGCCTACCAGCAGGTTGTGGCGCAGGCGCGAAAGGACCACATCCCTGCGATCGTGCATGTGGTTGAGGTTACCCAGCCGCAGGGGCATTCTACTTCTGGCAGCCATGAACGCTATAAGACCAGGGAACGCCTGGAATGGGAGAAAGCCCACGATTGCCTGCCGCGCTTCCGGGAGTGGATCATCGAGCAGGGCTTTTCCACCGATGCCAAGCTGGCTGTCTTTGAGCAGCAGGACCTGGAAGCGGTTGAGGGCATCCGGGCGAAGGCATGGGACGAATACAAAGCCCCGATATTGGCAGAGGTGGGCGAGCTGCTCGCCCTGCTGGATACCGCGATCGGTGAGATTGGCGAGCGGCAGGAATTGAGCGACCTGCGAAACAAGCTGAAGAGCAGCAGCAACCCCACCCGAAAGGACCTGGTGGAAACCGCCAGCAAGTTTTTGGTGGCGGCTTTCCGGGATGATTATGATCTCCAGGAATCACTCTCGACGTTTAAGCAGCGGATTGAGGAAGAAAACTTAATCCGCTACGGTTCCCATTTATACGCTGAGACGGACCGCAGCGCGGCAAAAATACCGCAA
>JBDLJU010000293.1:0-3362 GCA_039714215.1 Chloroflexota bacterium
GCTGCTTCCTCGGTTGGGTTCAACCAATCCAACAGATCTTCTTCAGTGACAACCTGCGCAAACAGCAGCGATCCGATCTGGTACTCGCCGCGCAGCATGGCATCATCAGCATCGTGTACCAGGTGAATCCGGAATGGCGAAGATGCCAGCGATTCCGAGGCAAACTTCCATAACCCCTCGTCTGGGTCATATTCCCAAATTTTGGTCTGGTCTCGCTGTGGCCCTGCCCCCACCGAGGCAACCGCGGTGCCAACGACTTCCAGACTGTAAATTCCATCGCGGTCATAATCAGTCAGCTGAGCGCTCGGGTTAGGCAGATCAGTCGTAGATCCTTCAACCAGGTCAACGAAGACCCCATCCACCCAGCTGACGATTTCGACATCATCAAAGCAGGTATGCGCCCCGCAGTTCGTCTTTGTGTAAACCAGGTCAGGTAGCTGGTCAGCATTCAGGTCTTGGATAACCAGGGCTTCAGGAGCATGTTCGGAAGGACCGGCCAGTGAAATATAGTCCAGCTGATATTGTCCTGCTACACAGGTGTAAATCATCATCCCGCCCTGTGGTTGGATCTGCAAGTTAAAAATAGAAACGACCAGGTCGCGGATCCCATCGCCAGTTAAATCTTCTGCCCGAACTGGCTGTTCATTCGGTCCCAGCTCCCTGACGATCAGTTCAACCGCCAGCTCTTCTGGAGAAGCTCCCTGGTTAAGGTACGCCATGATTGCTGCAGGGTATTCTTCGTAAGCCGCTTCTGGGAGCGGATCATGCGCGCCGAGGTCTACACAGGTACGCTGGTCGCCAGCCAACGGCAGGGTAACAACCACTTCAGTCGGTTCCGGGGTAACCTGCTCGGTGGCTTCAACCACTTCGGTGGCAGCAATCGTAGCCGCCTCAGTTGGGATGATTACCATTTCAGTTGGGGTTTCAACCGTGCTGCTCACCGGAGCACAACCGGATAAAACAACCGCCAGGATTAATAAAACGAATAATCTGTTTTTTGACATAAGGATTTCTCTTTCAATATTTTGCGATTTGATCTAAGCAGATTATACTAGGGACAGGGAAGCATGACCACAACAAATGCGGTTTTTCTCACCGGAGAGGTTTGGGGAAACTCTCTCCCTCTGGGCAGGTACCTGCCCCGTCTGCCAAAAGGCGCTGCCGCCGCTTGGCTTTCTGAAAACCTGCCCTTAGGCAGCTGGGTGATCGATCCTTACGGCGCCAGCCCGGAACTGGCTGTGGAAATTGCCCGCGCAGGCTACCGCCTGCTGGTCGCCGCCAACAATCCAATTTCTCGATTCCTGATCGAGATGACCGCCTCACCCCCCTCGGTTGAGGAAATGCGGGCGGCGCTTGCTGAGTTGGCCTCTTCGCGCCGCGGCGATGAACGCCTCGAACCCCACATCAGAACGCTTTACACCACGATCTGCGATCACTGTGGAGCTGAAGTTGATGCCCAGTATTTTCTCTGGGAACGTGACGCCCAGGCGCCTTATGGGCGCGTATATGCCTGCCCCAACTGCAAGCAAGCCGGGGAATTCCCCGCAACTGAAGAAGACATCTCCAGGGCCATTCGATTCCACGCCCAGGGACCACACCGTTCTCGAGCGCTGGAGCGCGTTGCTACCGCTGACAGCCCCGACCGGATTCATGTCGAAGAAGCGCTCGATGCCTATCTTCCCAGGGCGGTCTACGCCCTTTTCAATATCCTTAATAAGCTTGACGGACTGCGGGTCAGCGAGGAACAAAAAGCAATCCTCCACCTGCTGCTGCTCTACACCTGCGACCAGGCCAATACCCTCTGGCACTATCCCGCTGCACGGGCCCGGCCGCGCCAGCTGAGCACTCCGGCAAAGTTTATGGAACACAACATCTGGCTCGCCCTTGAAAACACGATCAGCAATTGGGGCACGCAGCAAAGCGATGTGGCTCTCAGAATTTGGCCGGAACTTCCCCCGCAGCAGGGTGGAATTTGCCTGTACGAAGGCCGCATCAAAGAGCTCACCCCGGAACTGTCCAATATCCCGATCAACGCAATTGTCTCCGCCCTGCCGAGACCGAACCAGGCTTTTTGGACGCTTTCGGCTTTATGGGCTGGCTGGTTGTGGGGACGTGAAGCCTTGGGCCCCTTTGCTGTGGTGCTCCGCCGCCGGCGTTATGACTGGGCCTGGCACACAACCGCCCTGGAAAGCTCCCTGCGCCGGCTGTCCCCAATCCTCCAGCCTGGCACTCCATTCTTTGCGCTGATTACCGAGAACACGGCAGGCTTCGATGCTGCCGCGATCACCGCTGCTGACCTTGCAGGCTTTACATTTAAAGGGGTTGCCTTACGCCCCAACGATGGCCAATCACAGTATCACTGGCAAAAAACCTCCCTCGCGCCTCCCTCATCCAGGATTCAACCCAGGAAAATTGCTGCCCAGGCAGTTGAGCAAACCATCCAGGAACGCGGTGAGCCAACCGCTTATCTCTACCTGCAGACCGCTGCATTACAGGCGCTCAATCGCGCCAACGCACTAGGATCGTTAATCAAAGACCAGGAATCACCGCGTGCCCGGGCTGCGGCCGCCTATACAGCCGCTCGCGAACTTATCGAGGAAACCTTGATCCCCACTGGCGACCTGATCCGCTACCAGGGAGGGAAGAGCTCCATCGAGATCGGCCGCTGGTGGCCGCGCCACAATCAGGTAAACGCCCCTCCCCTGGCGGACCGTGTCGAAGTTGAGATCGTCAACCAGCTGCAGGAACATGCTGAACTGAGCTTCACAGATTTAGAGAAATATCTTTGTCAAAGCTTCCCGGGGTTGCTGACCCCCGAACCCGGATTAATTAGAACAATCCTCGAATCTTACGCTGAGCAAAGTGAAGCACACACCTGGCGCCTGCGAGAAAACGATGCAACCGCCACCCGCCGCGACGATGTAGAAGAAATGCGAGCCCTGCTTACCGAAATTGGCACCCGGCTTGGGATGCAGGTCAGCGGGACACGTCCTCTGGTGTGGCAAAGTAATCCAGGGGCCCAAAACCTGTACTTCTATGTTGTTGCTTCTGCCAACATTTCCAAGATCATTCAATCTGCCCCCCACCCGCCTGATCAAGGCATCATCGTACTCCCCGGTGGCCGTGCCAGCTTGATCCTGGAGAAGCTTGAGCGCAATCCCCACCTCGCCGACCAGATCGATGCTGGCTGGCGCTTCCTCAAGTTCCGCTACCTGCGCCGCATGGCGGAGACCAGCATGTTAACCCTTGAGAACCTGCCTTCCAGCCTGACCCTCGACCCAATCACCTCCGACGACCCCCAGATGCCGCTGCTGTAAACAGCCTCTTATAAACCGCAAATATCATTCCAAACCATACCAAAA
>JBDLJU010000294.1:0-3359 GCA_039714215.1 Chloroflexota bacterium
GCGCTTGCCCAGGCCCACTGCTTGAGGCAAAAAAAGGAATTGGTACGATCGGAGTTGGAGATGTTCTTGAAATCTGGTCGGGAGATGCCAATACCAAAAATGATATTCCTCGTTGGTGCCAGAAGGTCGGCCATGAATTTTTAGGGCATCTTGATGCCGATGGCTACGACCGGATGTTTATTAAACGAACAAAATAACACCAAGAGGTGAAATATGAATGAATCAGATGACCGAAATAAGATTCTCATATTAGCGACCCTCTCGGGGGGATATGCTGGCGCGAATTCAGTTGGACAACTGCACGCCAGCTATCCCTCAAATTCCTATATATTGCCGGTAGTTTGTCCTTCGATGTTTTCGGAAGACTTTTATTTACGGGCATTTGATCGAGGAATTGACGCCATTCTGGTGATGTACAGTGGTACTGACTGTCCTTACATCGGTGGAGCAGAACGAACTGCAGAGATTATCAATAAAACCTACCCGTTGATGAAAGAGCGCGGTATTGACACCCGCCGCCTCCGTCTGGTAGCGATCTGCACGGTATGCACCAATCCGTTCTTGAAGGAAGTCAATAATGCGGAAGCATTGCTCGAGGAAATTGGTCCGGTGAGCAGTGAACTGACCGCAGCACCCACACCGATGGTGAATTAAGAGAAGGATTGGCAAAAATGAGAGATGAAACCATAAAAGTTGATGCGCTCGTGGTTGGCGGTGGTATCGCCGGGATGCAATCCGCATTGGATTTGGCAGATCAGGGATACCAGGTTGCCCTGGTTGAGAAAGAAGCCAGTATCGGGGGAAAAATGATTGCCCTGAGCAAGGTATTCCCCACCCTGGACTGCTGCAGCTGCATCACCACCCCCAAAATGTCAGCGGTGGCACATCATGACAATATTAAATTACTAACTTATTGTGAAATCCAGTCAGTTGGACAGACAGAAGCAGGCTATCGCGCTGAGGTCGTGCAAAAACCGCGTTATGTCAATGTGGATGCTTGCACCGGCTGCCGGCAGTGCGAATATGTTTGCCCAATTGACCTGCCTAACAGTTTTGACAGTGATTTGAGCGCAATTCGGACAATCCGAGTGCCGTTTTCAACCGCCGTTCCGCAGAAAGCAATTCTCGAGATCGAACACTGCATTTTTTGCGGAAAATGTATCAAGGCATGTGCTGCAGAAGCGATCGACTTTAACCAGCAAGCTGAGCATTTCATCGTTGAAGCCGAAGCCATCGTCTTGGCCACAGGTTATGAAACTACCCCTCGCGATGCTAAAAAAGAATATGGCGCAGGGAATTACTTAAACGTGATTGATGGCTTGATGATGGAACGCCTCTTGGCCCCCACTGGCCCCTACGGTCATGTGATTCGGCCAACGGATGGACGGATTCCTGATTCAATTGCCTACGTACAGTGCGCTGGCTCACGTGACCAGACCCTGGGGGTAGAATACTGCTCTCGGGTTTGCTGTATGTACGCCATCAAACAGGCAATGCTGCTTTCAGGATCTTTGCCCCTGGCAGATATCACCATTTACTATATGGACATCCGCACTTTTGGTAAAGGCTATGAGCAGTTTTACCAAACGGCCAAGGCAATGGGAATCCAGTTTATCAAGGGCAAGGTTGCCAAGATTTCCGAGGATGAAGATAACAACCCGGTTTTCCGCGTTGAGCTAATTGATGAAGGTGGCCGTGTGGAGGAACACAAACATGATCTGGCTGTGCTCTCCGTAGGGATGCTGCCCGCATTTGACCCGCAGGAAATCTACGGGGTTGGTGTTGAAAACGATGGGTTTATTGAAATCCGTGATCCTAACCTGGCGCCGGCAGTTACCCCCCGAGAGGGAATCTTTTCTACCGGGGCAGCGATCGGACCGATGGATATTGTCGACAGCATTGTGATGGCTGGAGCGGCAGCCTCGGAAGTTTCTGCTTTCCTGCAATCAAAACAAAACAGTAATGGGGAATTTGTCAAACAGAAGGAGGTTGCCATCCATGGCTGATCAAGACAAGGATATCCGGATTGGTGTATATACCTGCTACTGCGGTGGAAACATCAGCGAAACAGTCGAATGCGAGAAAGTTCGAGAACTCTTAGAAAAAGACCCAGATGTGGTTGTCTCGCGAACCGATATGGCGATGTGTTCAGATGCTGGACAGGCCAAGATTGAACATGATATTAAGGAACTCGGGGTAAACCGGGTGGTAATCGGCGCCTGTGCGCCTGCTCTCCATGAGCAAACTTTTCGTAAAACAGTCGAACGGGCTGGAATGAACCCGTATCTGTATCACCATGTTGGGATCCGCGAGCAGGACAGTTGGGTGCATCATGGTGATCCACGCGCAACCAGTAAGGCGATTACCTTGATGAATGCGGGGATTGCCAAGGCGCGCCTGATGGAACCCCTCAATCCAATCATGTTGAAAGCTGAGAAACACGCTTTGGTGATTGGCGGCGGCGTCGCTGGCCTGCGGTCTGCGCTGGATATTGCCAGACAGGGAATGCGGGTTTCTCTAATTGAGAAGTCGCCTTTCCTGGGTGGGCGGATGGCGCAGCTTGAGGAAGTTTTCCCAGTCAATAAACCTGCCCGGGATGCGCTGCACGAATTAATCGAGAAGGTTCAGGAACATCAATTAATCTCAGTGTACACCCGGGCTGAGCTGGATGAACTAAAAGGCTATCTCGGCGATTTTGATGCCAAGATCAAATTGCGCGAACGGGGAGTCTCACCAGATTACCAAGACAATCCGGCAGTATATGAAGCCTGCCCGGTGGAAGTTCCGGACGAATTTAATTACGGCCTGACAAAACGTAAAGCAATCTATAAGCCTTATCCAGACTGCTACCCTGCTGAACCGGCCATCGATTGGGAAAACTGCACCCTGTGTGGCGAGTGTGCGAAAGCCAATGGAACCGGAATCATATTGGAAGATAAAATAGAAACGGTTGACCTCAAAGTTGGGGCAATCGTGGTGGCGACTGGGTATAAACCCTATGAACCGAGGCAGGGAGAATATGGCTATGGTGAAATCCCTGAGGTGATCACTCTGCCGCAGATGATCCGTCTGCTCGGGATGAATGGGGGAGAGGAAACTCTAAAATTCAATGGGAAGCCAGTCAGGCAGATTGGCATGATCCATTGTGTGGGCAGCCGGCATATTCCGGGGATCAATGAACCGCTGGACGACGGAAAAGTAAACGATTACTGCTCCCGGGTATGCTGCACTGCTACCCTGCATATGGCAAATGAGATTAAAGACCATTACCCAGATGTGAATATTTTTGATGTATACGAAGATATCCGCACCTACGGCCGCGGTCATGAGGATTACTACCTGGACGCGTCAAAAAAGGG
>JBDLJU010000295.1:0-3355 GCA_039714215.1 Chloroflexota bacterium
TGCATTGGCTCAATGCGTTTGGTCTGCATCGCAATTTCTGCTAATTGGTCTTCCGAAAGAGGTGCCGTAGCTGCTTCGCTTGCTTGAGATGTGTAGAAAGTGGGCCGTGTATCGACTCTTTGGCTTACCTGGGGTTCAGGTTTTTCTTTTTTGAATAGTTTTTTAAATATATTTGTCACAATGTTTCCTTATTAAGAATTTTTAATCAAGCCAGCATAGCATAAACGAAATGATCGGTAGAGCCAAAGTAGACCATGCCATCATTAGCAATCGCGGTGCCTGTGATCGGCGCCTCGGTTTCAAACTTCCATCTTAGCTGCCCAGATTTAGCATCCAGGCAGTACATAAATTTGTCTACTGAACCGAAGTAAATTGCATCTTTGTAAAATACAGGCGAGGAGGTGATCTGATGCCCGGTGGTATACCGCCAGATTTCCTTTGATGTTTGCGGATGAATGCAGTACATGATCTTATCTGCGGAACCAATATAAAGGAAATTATCAAGGATTAGCGGCGACGATATTGAACCACGGCCGAGCCGGAAACGCCAATGCGCCCAGCCCGTCTGTGCATCCAGAGCATATAAGGTGTTATCCAATGACGCGAAATAAATAACATTGTTATGGAACTTTGGGGATGAAGTGATTGCCCGTTTAGCTCGGAAACGCCATTTTGCTGCACCGCTGAAATCAAGACAGATCATCTCGCCGCCTTCGGTGCCAAAATATACATTATCTGGGGTTACACAGGGCGTTGAACGGATCGGGTCAACGGCATCCATTTTCCAGGATAACCGCCCGGTTGCATAATTGATCGCATGTAAAAAACCATCATCAGACCCGATGAATACATGCCCCTGAGTGATTCTTGGAGAAGATCGGAATGGGCCTTCACCGTAATAAGTCCAGACTACTGAGCCGTTCCGATTTGAAATCGCGTGCACTCTGCTGTCTTCAGAACCAATGTAGACGTTATTCTCAAATACGGCTGGTTTACCAGGTAATCCGCCGCCGGTTGCATACTTCCATTTGAAATCGCCGTTTGAGGCATCTAAAGCATACAGGTTGTTGTCGTAGCACGGCGTATACAAAGTGCCATTGTGAACAATTGATGACCCACGAATTTCATCCTCGCATTCAAATGTCCAAACGGGCTTTACACCCGCGGTTGGTGAGACTGAACTGGTTTGAGCCAGGTAATCTGGTAGGGTGCCAGTCTTTCTCCCCGCGACCATCAAGGCTTCTTTCATCTCTTCGGCAGTTTCATAGCGGTTGGCAGGGTCGTATTCAAGAGCACGGTCAATCACCGCGATAACTTCATCTGAAACACTGGGATTGATATCCTTGATTGGCCGTTCTGCGAAAGAAAATGGGGCTTCCATTCGCGGATCCTTAAGGGTAAGCAGGTGATGCAGGGTCGCGCCGAGAGCGTAAACATCCACCTTGGGAGTCGCCTCGCCGCGGTATTGGTCTGGCGGTGAGTAACCTTGGGTACCGATCATTGTGTTCTTCTCTGCGGGATCGAACAATTTAGCAATCCCAAAGTCGATCAGCATGACATGGTTCCCAGGTGTGATCATGATATTGGAAGGCTTAATATCCCGAAAGATAATCGGTTCCGGTTGGTGGGAATGAAGGTAATGCAGCACATCACAAACTTCAATTCCCCAACTGAGCACCTGGGATTCTGAGAAGAACACGGTGGTCTCTCCGAGAATTTCATCTAGATCGCGCCCCATCACGAATTCCATAACCAGATATACCCGCTCATTCTTCATAAAGTAGTCATAGATTCGCGGGATGGTTGGGTGGCGCAATGTTGCCAGGATATTAGATTCCCGTTCGTAGTTCAGGTAGATTTTTTTCCGGACCAACGGATCGTTGATCTGGCTAATCATTTCCTTAACTGCTACTAAACGAATCGCTTTGAAGTTTGTGTCTCGAGCGCGGTATACTGTCCCCATTCCCCCCACGCCAACGATCTCCTGAATCTCATAGCGGTCTTCAAGCAGATCGCCTGGCTTGAGTTGTTGGCTGGGACCTTTTTGTTCCTCAAAACCAAGTTTGCGAGTAGTGGATTCGTCTGACAGGGCCTCTTCTCCTTGTACAAAATTTCTAATTTTTCTTAACAGTTCTATAATTATAGGGCATTTTTATCGTTTTTATTTGGGTGAAAACGTGATGTTTGCGTGATGGATATGTTTGAAACCCTTTGTACATTATAATGCGATTGGCGGGGATGTGAAGAAATCAATCCTTTCTTTTTTGTATATTCTTTTCCGCATAGTTCAAGATTCCCCTGTCTTTACCTGCTAATAACGGAAAACTCTTGGAGCTGTAATCGATTTGTGAGCTTAATGGGAAGGGAGTTTCAGTTTCAAGCAGCTCGATTACACCTCCAGATTCTTCAACGAGCAGCCAGCCGCCTGCTAAATCCCAAATTTTTGGTGAGACTTCCATACATAAAATTGCGGTGTTTCTGGCAACGCTGCAGATGTTGTAAGCCGCGGCGCCGAGAATTCTTACTTTGTATGGGAGGGATACCTGATACTGCCTGAATGTCCGGGAGCAGCAGGCGAAAAAAGAAATTCCCTGACTGGATGAGGTCCGAACTGGCTCGAGCGGCGCATTGTTCAAAAAAGCGCCCCCTCCGGCTTCAGCACAAAATAGCTCATCGAGGATTGGAAAGTAGAGCGCTGCCGTCTGGGGGAAGCCGTTGACCAGTCTGGCAATCGAGACACCCCATATCGGAAGTCCGAGGCTGAAGTTGGTTGTGCCATCCAGCGGGTCAATTATCCAGGTCGGTTGGGTTAGGTCCCCTGCTTGGGTGTTGTCCTCCTCGCTGAGGATCAGATCTTCAGGGAAATGCTCTTTGATTGCTGAGGTAATCAGCGTGTTTGAATCCAGGTCAGCCTGGGTGACCAGAGTTTGATCAGATTTTAATGATGCCATTGTGCCGAATGGTGAAAAACTCTCTGCTAACAATCTGCCTGCTTTTTGGGCAATTTCAACAGAAAATTCAAGTGGGGAAATCATTTGAGCAGTATATCATGTTTGCTGGCCTAAGCTGATTTGTGAGCCGATTTTCATCAAATCAGGAGATTGACGATTGATGCGTGGTTAATAATTCAATTTCTTGAATCAAAAGCAATAGTTAAAACTTTTGGAATGCCAGAAATTCCTCTTCAAAAAAAGGTGGGCCGAGTAGGCCCACCTTTTTTTCGTTAATTCATCAAACAGGTTATTCAATTAAGGCAATGTAATCTCTGGTCACTGCGTCGTCTGGAGCAGCTCCCAACGTGGTGACTAATTCTGCTGCCAACTCTGCTTTTTGTTCGGCATCCTTCAGGCTCCAG
>JBDLJU010000296.1:0-3330 GCA_039714215.1 Chloroflexota bacterium
GAGGTTTCCTCGCCGGTCAGCACAAATTGGATCACTGAATCCATGTCCCCGGCCTTTTCCGGGATAAATGCACCCGGTAGTTTTTCCATCAGTTCTTTAATTGTAATTGCCATAATTTTATCTCCTTACTTAAACCTTATTGTAAATTTTCAAAGATTGCCGCGGCGCCCATCCCTCCGCCAATGCACATCGTCACCATACCATATTTCGAACCTCGCCGTCCCATCTCATAGATCAGCTGGGTGGTCAGCTTGGCGCCTGTGCATCCGAGCGGGTGACCTAAAGCGATCGCACCGCCATTGACATTCACAATCTCAGAATTCAGCCCCAACTCTCGGATGACAGCCAGGGATTGTGAGGCGAAAGCTTCGTTGAGCTCAAATAAGTCAATATCCTCGAGCTTCAGCCCAGCTTTTTCCAGCGCCTTGGGGACTGCGGCGACTGGCCCCATTCCCATAATCTCTGGGCGGACACCACCCACGGCATAAGAAATAAAACGAACGAGTGGTTTCAACCCCAGCTCTTCCGCTTTTGCAGCAGACATGACCATCACCGCTGCGGCAGCATCGTTCGTCTGGGATGCATTTCCCGCGGTGACCGTTCCTCCTTCTTTAAAGACGGTACGCAGTTTCGATAAGGCTTCTTGATTGGTCCCTGCCCGGACGCCCTCATCGACCTGATGAACATACTTCTTGGTCACCGGTTTGCCGTCATGTCCTGGTTCGATGATCTCGACCTCGAAAGGTACGATTTCAGGGGCAAACAAGTCTTTTTCCAGGGCAGCAGCCGCACGCTGGTGGCTGGTTACCGCGAAGGCATCCTGGTCTTCACGGCTGATATTGTACTCTTCAGCAACATTCTCAGCGGTCAGCCCCATCCCAAGGTACGAGTTCGGATTTTCAGCGGCCAGTGTTGGATTCGGGGTGATCTTAAAACCGGTCATCGGTACCTGGCTCATCGCTTCCACCCCGCCTGCGAGCACAATTTCGTCCATCCCCGCCATGATCGACATCGCCCCGTGTGCAATCGTCTGCACACCTGACGAACAGAAGCGGTTCACAGTTTCCGCAGGAACCTCAACGGGGAAGCCTGCCCGTAAAACAATATTACGCGCCATGTTCAAACCCTGCGATCCTTCCGGCATGGCGCAGCCGATCAAAACGTCGTCGATATCACTCGCTTCTACACCGGGCACTTCTTCAACCAGTGCATTCAGCACCGCTGCGCCTAAATCCTCCGGCCGGACAGTGGCTAAAGCACCCCTTTTCGCACGGCCGACTGCGGTGCGTTTTGCAGCCACAATCACCGGGTCTCTCTTCGGATCTCTATCATTTTTTGCCATGATTTACTCCTTTAATTCCGCAGCGGCTTGCCCTTTTGGAGCATATGCCATAACCGATCTTGAGTGCGCTTGTCTCCACATAATGAAAGGAAAGCTTCACGCTCTAATTCAAGGATGTACTGCTCACTGACCCACTGCGGCTTGCTGAGGTCACCACCGGTGAGCACATAAGCCAGTTTTGAAGCAACGACCTCATCATATTCGGTGATGTAGCCACCCTCTCTGAAACTGAAGATTCCTACCCGCAGTGTAGAGAGCACATCCCGTCCGCCGGCATAGATCTTTTCCGGTCGTGGGGGGACATAACCCGCATCGGCCATATGTCGCGCTTCCCGTTTAGCTTCTGCCAGCAGATGGTCCCGGTTCAAGATGATCCGGTCAACATCCCTGAGGATCCCCATTTCCAGGGCTTCAACTGCACTGGTAGCCACTTTGGCCATCCCCATCTGCATGAACAATCTTTCAGTCAGCGGCATCGGATCTACATTCGGTGTACGCATTGCAGGGTTCAGCACCCGGCGCATCATTTCTTTAGTTCCTGTCCCCGCGGGGATCACCCCAACGCCGACCTCTACCAAACCGGTATACAGCTCAGATGCTGCCACTACCCGGCTGCCGCTCATGGTTACTTCTGCCCCTCCGCCAAGTGCCAAACCTGCGGGTGCTACCACCACTGGTTTTGGTGAGTAGCGCATCCGCATCATCGCATCCTGCAGTGTTTTGACGGCGAGATCGAGATCTTCCCACTGCTCCTGCTGAGCGAGCATGACGATATAGAACAAGTTTGCCCCCGCGCTGAAATGCTCGCCTTCATTGCCAACCACCATGCCATCGAAATCATGCTCAACAATGTCAAGAGATTCACCCAGCATGGTGATCACGTCCTCATCAAGAGCGTTCATCTTGGTGTGAAATTCCAGGCAGGCAATTCCATCACCCATATCAATCAGGGTTGCCCCGTCATTCCTTTTCACGATCCCCTTGCCCTGCTTCAGAATTGGAAGCGAGAGGACATGCGGGTCTGGGGAGAAAGTGTGATATTTTTTCTTCTCAGGGTGATAAATGCCAGTCTTTCGGTCCCCATCGTACTGGTAGAAAGTCTCATTCCCGCCCTTAAGCATTTCCTGTACCCAGGCAGCAGGTTTGAATCCTTCGGCTTTCATTCCTTTGATTGCATCGGCAACCCCGAGCTTATCCCAGATTTCAAATGGTCCGGCTTCGTGGGCAAACCCCCATCGCAGCGCATCATCAATTGATGATGGCAGGTCAGTGATTTCCGGTACACAGAAGCTGGAATACGCAAAGCTTTGATACATCACCATCCGGGCCAATTTAGCAGCTTTGTCATCTTCGGCGATCAAGGCCTTGATTCGCTCACCAAGATCTTCAATGCCACGCACCTTGCCAATCGAGTCAAAACGCGGCTTTTCCCCGGCAGGCTCGTGTTCAACAGTCTCCAGGTTGAGCGGCCAGAATTCTTTCTTGCCGCCCTCGCCTCGCACCATCTTGAAATAGCCTACTTTGGTCTTGTTACCCAACCAGCCCTTTTCGATCATTTTTTTCGAGAGCGATGCGGGTTTCTTAGCGGTCAGGGCTTCCTGTGCCATTTTGTCTTCAGCGATCAAAGGAGCGAGATTGCTGCTGACATGCCCGGCAACATCGATCCCGACCAGGTCAAGCAAACGGAATGTAGCCGTTCTTGGACGGCCAATGGTTGGTCCGGTAATCGACTCCACTTCAGGAACTGTGTAGCCATTTTCCATCACATAGTTCATCGTGTAAGCACCGGTGACAGCGAAGACGCGATTCCCGATGAAGTTTGGGGTGTCCTTGCAGTTCACGATCCCTTTTCCGAGGCGCACATTGCAGAATTCACTGATGAAGGTTGTTACCTCCGGCAGTGTGTCTGGGCCTTCAATAATCTCCAGCAGCTTGAGATAGCGCGGCGGGTTGAAAAAGTGCGTCCCGAGGAAATGCTTGCGGAACCC
>JBDLJU010000297.1:0-3289 GCA_039714215.1 Chloroflexota bacterium
TACCCAGTCCAGCCGGTGATCCGATCGGCTACCGCATCCGCGATACCCTGATCGCCCTGCGTCGTGACCAGGCTCGCTGCATCCGAGTCGAACCAATTATCAATGAGGTGTTACTATGAGTGGAAAAACAAAAGACGAAAAGATTGACATTGCCGATGAAATCTTGGCTACCGGCGAGGCAGGCTGCGAGACCTGCCCGGCGCATAATGCCGCCAACCTGCTCAAGCTGGGTGTCAATATGGAAGATGCCGACTATGTGGTTGCTTTGGCTGGTAATCCGAACACCGGTAAAAGTACAGTGTTTAATGCTCTGACCGGATTGCATCAGCATACCGGCAACTGGCCGGGAAAAACGGTGACCCGTGCAGAAGGTGGCTATGAATACGGAAGCAAACGCTACAAAATAGTAGACTTGCCGGGGACCTACTCGCTGTTGGCCACCAGCCTCGACGAACAGGTTGCCCGCAATTTCATCTTGTTTGGTCAGCCGGATGTCACGGTTGTGGTGGTGGATGCCTCCCGCCTGGAGCGCAACCTCAACCTGGCCCTCCAGGTTACCGAGATCACCGACCGGGTGGTGATTTGTCTCAATTTGATGGATGAAGCCAAGCGTCACGGCCTCAAGGTTGACCCCCGCCGTCTGGCGCGTGACCTGGGTGTACCAGTCGTGCCGACTTCCGCCCGCTACAAGCAGGGTATGGCAGAATTGCTTGCCGCGATCCATCAGGTTGCCACTGGAGAGGTGCGCCCGAAACCGCATAAGGTTAAGTCACATGCCCCGGTACTCAAAAGCGCGATTGAAACTCTTGAAGATCAAGTTTTAGCCCTTTTCCCAGATTTACCCAACTCGCGCTGGGTGGCCTTACGGCTGCTGGACGGCGATGAGGACATCATCCGCTCGCTGCAGAGCGGCGAACTGGGCGAGCTGATCCCGATGGACAGTTCGGTTTTGGAGGTGGCTTAAGATGAACGCCAACCAGTCAACCACCCCCGATGACCTGCTCTACAATGCACAGAAACTGCGCGCCCAGGTGGGTGTCGATTTCCACGAGAAGCTGGTTGAAGCGCTCTACACCGACGCCTCCCAAATCGCCGATCGGGCAGTGACCCGCGAGGGCGAAAAACCGCGTTTCGATATGGACCGCACAATCGATAAAATTGTCACCAGCCGCATCTGGGGATTCCCGATGATGATCCTGCTCTTCACCCTGATCTTGTGGCTGACGATCACCGGCGCCAATTACCCCTCTTCCTGGCTGGCTTCGATCTTACTGGATACCGCTCATCCATGGCTGAAAGGTCTAGCTGCCTCGATTGGAATGCCCTGGTGGCTCGATGGTCTGCTGATCGACGGGATGTACCTGGCTACCGCCTGGGTGGTCAGCGTGATGCTCCCGCCGATGGCGATCTTTTTCCCACTGTTCACCTTGTTGGAAGACTTTGGTTACCTGCCGCGAGTGGCATTCAACCTGGATGCGATCTTTCGCAAGACTGGGGCGCACGGCAAGCAGTCCCTCAGTATGATGATGGGCTTCGGCTGCAACGCTGCTGGGGTCATTGCGACGCGGATCATTGACAGCCCGCGGGAACGCCTGATCGCGATCATTACCAACAACTTTGCGCTGTGCAACGGCCGCTGGCCGACTCAAATCCTGCTGGCTTCGCTGTTTATGGGCGCGCTGGTTCCCGCTCACCTTGCTGGGCTGATCTCGGCGGTAAGCGTGGTGGGCGTGGCCATGCTCGGTGTCGGCTTCACCCTGCTGGTCAATTTACTGCTTTCCCGCACGGTACTGCGTGGCGAAGTTTCAACCTTCAGCCTGGAGTTACCCCCTTACCGGCCGCCCCGCATCCTGCAAACCATCTATACCTCCCTGATTGATCGCACGATCAAGGTGCTCTGGCGGGCAGTTGTGTTTGCCATGCCAGCCGGAGCCGCAATCTGGTTAATCTCCAATATCACCATTGCGGACTTAAGCCTGGCGGAACATCTGGTTGGTTTCCTGGATCCATTTGGTTTACTGATCGGCTTGAACGGGATCATATTGGTGGCCTATATTGTCGCTATCCCGGCCAACGAGATCGTGATCCCCACGATCTTGATGCTGACGGTCTTGATCACCGGTCAGAGCGGGGTGGGTGGGGGAGCAGGGGTGATGTTCGAACTGGACAGCCTCGATCAAACCATGGCCTTGTTCCAATCTGGCGGATGGACGCTGCTCACCGCGGTCAACTTGATGTTATTCAGCTTACTGCATAACCCGTGTTCGACGACGATCTACACGATCTTCAAGGAGACCGGCAGTAAAAAGTGGACCACGATCGCTTCACTGCTGCCGCTGGGGATGGGCTTTGTCCTGACCTTCTTTGTCGCCCAGATTTGGCGCTTGATTGCGGCGCTGTAGATTGAGAATCAACGGTTAAGACCTGGAAGGTTTTTAAAACCTTCCAGGTCTCCAAGGGACTTTGGCCCCTTGTCTTAATTTTATGGAAGAATTTCAAATACGACCTGCAGTTAAACAAGACCAGGGGACAATTCGGCGTTTGGTAAATGAGGCGCGAATCAACCCGATGGGGTTGGACTGGGAGCGCTTTTGGGTGGCCGAGACCAGCGGTGAGGTGATCGGCTGCTGCCAGATGAAACCGCACCGCGACGGCTCAAGCGAGCTGGCCTCATTGGTCGTGCAGCCCGATTGGCGCGGGCAGGGTGTTGCCCGGGCACTGGTTGACCATTTTCTTTCAGCACAGCAGGAGAAGATTTACCTCACCTGCCGGACTGATCTGGGCGGTTTTTACCGGGCGTTTGGATTCAGAGAAGTGGCAGTGGAGGATATGCCCAGATACTTTAGAACTGTATACAGATTTATTAATGCAGGTAAGTTGGTCGGGCGGGAAGGCTTACGCATCCTCGTGATGGTTTTCGATCAATCCCAAAGTTAATTTCAACAAGTTTAATTTAGAACCAATCATCATTTTTGGTGTTTAAGGAGTATATGAAACGGATTTCAAAGTTTGCTGTTGGGGTTTTCCTATTGGCGCTGGTCTTGCGGTTGATCCCGGTGATCGCCACTCGCCAGATGCAGATTGGCCTCGATGACATGTTCCAGTACGACATGCTTGCCCGCAGCCTTGCCGCCGGAGATGGTTTCCGCTGGTACGCCGAGGAAGACCTTGCCCTGATCGAGCACTATTTCCCGCTGGAGTTTATTACCGGCGAGTATGATCCCATTGGCCTGCTGACCTCGTTCCGCGCCCCGGGCTACCCGGCCTTCCTGGCGGTGATCTACAAGCT
>JBDLJU010000298.1:0-3284 GCA_039714215.1 Chloroflexota bacterium
TCGGGTTCCTTTGACGGAACGAATAACTTGATTTTTTGCCATATTTTTCTGCCCATTGGGTTAGTTTCAATGGTAAATTGTAGCATAGGTTGGGGGTGGGGGACGATCGGATTAGTGGATTGAGTGAGATTTGAGTTGTCCCTTTTTACTCTTTTTGTTGAGGGTGATTATGTCGTGCAGTTTGCCCCAACTGATCCTGCAGAATATCCGGGTCTGAGGTGGGCTGCTGACAGGTGAAATTCTGGCAGAGATAAGCAGTCGTCTGGCTTTCAATCAGGGGCCGGCCTTGAAGCAGGGGAGGTGCGCTATCAGCAGGTGGAAAATCACTGGCGGCAAGGATCATATTGGGCTGCAGCCGTTTGTTGATCGTACTAAGCAGCGCTTGCCCGGCTTCGCCCCCCAGGTCACCGAGCAGGGCAATTTCCTTAACGTCGCCAAGGGCGAAGTCTAAAGCCGCCAGCCAACTGCCGAAGGCTGCCGGGTAACCTGCGAGCATTTCCTGCAGTGGAGATAACAATTTCACCGCCAGGTCGTGGTAGCGGCCTTCGCCGGTGTAAGCCGCCAACTGCAGCAAGGCCTGGGCAGCTAAACTTCCCCCTGAAGGGGTAGCGTTATCCTGGATTTCCTGCGGGCGGAGCAGCAGGTCGGGCTGATCGTGGGCAGTATCGTAGAACTGCCCGGTCTCATCGCTGAACAGCTCGATCATCTGGTCTGTGAGCCGGTGTGCCTGTTGGTACCAGCGGTTGTCGTAGTCGCTCTGGTAGAGTGCCAGCAGGGCAAGGATCAGACCCGCATAGTCTTCAAGGTATGCGGTGTGCTGTGCCTGATCTTCCCGCCAGGAGCGCAGCAGACGACTGTTATGTATGAGATTATCCAGCAGGAAACCGAGATTGTTTTGGGCGGCATGTAGATATTTCTGGCGGCCCAGATAGCGCCCGGCCTCAGCGAAGGTGATACTCATCCATGCGTTCCAGGCGGCCAATACTTTATCATCGGTGGCGGGACGAGTCCGGGTGCTGCGGGCATTGAACAACTTTTCTCGGATCGGTTCGAATTTGCCATTAACTTCTGGGGTGATCGGTCCGCTGGTTTTTCTACGCAGCACGATCTGGCCTTCGAAGTTGCCTGCTGAACTTATCTCGTGTGTTTCTTTTAATAACGCGCGCTCTTCATCGGTGAGTAATTTTTCCAATTCAGCAATATCCCATACGTAGAATTTGCCTTCCTCGCCTTCCGAATCAGCATCGATACTGCTGAAAAATCCGCCCTGGGGGTGGGTCAGCTCTGCCAACACAAAGTCGAGGGTCTGCTCGGTGATCTGGCGGTAGTAGGGCTCGCCGGTGAGCAGGTAGGCGTGTAAGTAGGCTCGGGCGAGCTGGGCATTGTCATAAAGCATTTTCTCAAAGTGGGGAACCAGCCAGTGGTCGTCGACGCTGTAGCGCGCAAAGCCACCGCCGACCAGGTCGTAGATCCCGCCCTTCGCCATGGCATTCAGTGCATGCTCGCTGACTTTTAGCGCTTGCTGGTCACCAAGACTGGCCTGGCGCAGTAAGAAAAGGATGCTCATCGGCTGGGGAAATTTCGGCGCAGATCCCCACCCGCCATTATTCCAATCGTAAGATTGGATCAGGTTGAGCGTGGCAGCTTCCAGGGTATCCTTGGTCAGGGGAACGCTGCTGGCCTGGGTGCCCATCTTTTGTGACTGGAGATGCTCAGTCAGTTTTTGGCCGGATAGCACCAATTCATCCGCTTTCTCAGCCCACATCTCCGCGATCTTGTTAAGCACCTGGCTGAAACTGGACATCCCGTGGCGCGGCACAGGTGGGAAGTAGGTCCCGCCGAAGAAGGGTTCAAGATCGGGTGTGAGGAATACGCTCATCGGCCATCCGCCCTGCCCGGTGATGGCAACCACTGCGCTCATGTAGATCCCATCCAGATCTGGACGTTCCTCGCGGTCAACTTTGATGTTAATGAAATCCTTGTTCATTAAGGCAGCGGTGGCAGGGTCTTCAAAGGACTCGCGTTCCATCACATGGCACCAGTGGCATGCCGCATAGCCAATGCTGAGGAAAATTGGTTTGTTTTCGGTTTTCGCTTTTTGAAGAGCTGCTTCGCCCCAGGGATACCAGTCTACAGGGTTATCTTTGTGCTGCAGCAGGTAGGGGGAATTTTGGTTGGCCAGTTGGTTGGGCATCAGGACCTCGCATAGAAGGATTAGCGGGCGGTGGATCGTGCCAGCAATATGTTTTTTTCAGTTTAATAAATTGGATAGGATTTGGAGGGTGGAACTTACTCGATGAAACCAATCTCGAGATCTTCATCATCCTGCCACTGCTCGGTGGTTTCGATGCGGATATCGCTGAAGAGATCATCCTGCACGGCACGGATGTGGAAGCGTTTAACCAATTCCAGCAGGGCGAGGAAGGTGACAACCACGTCGACTTTGGTGTAGTTCTCGCCGAGTAAATTCATGAAGGATGCCGATCCGCCTTGGCGCAGTGTATCGGTGATCAGCGAGATCTTCTCACTGATGGTCACCTTGGGTGGTTTCACCACGGTGTCAACCGATTCTTTGTCCTCAAGCAGTTGGAGGGCGTGCCGGGCGGCAGCCATCAGGTCAGCCAGGGAGACATCGTCCATGTCCAGTTTGCCTTCCACCTTGGGAGGGGGCGCCAGGCGGAGGTAAGTGCGCAGCCCGAGCTTGTCCCGCTCTTTGAGGATTTGGGCGATCTCCTTGAACTTCTTATAGGTGATTAACTGCTGGACGAGATCATCGCCGGGGTCCTCCTCGCCAGCCTCGCGATCGGGCGGGCGGGGGAGCAGGGCTTCAGATTTAATCTGCATCAGGCGGGCGGCAACCACCAGGAAGCTGGAAACTTCCTCGGCTTTGTGGTTCTTGAGCTGCTGCACATAAGCGAGGAACGGACCGGTAACTTCTACCAGGGCGACCTTGGTGATATCCAGCTCGGCGCTTTCGATCAGCTGGAGGAGCAGGTCGAGGGGCCCTTCGTAGAGCGGGGTTGAGATCGTATAAGCAGGCTGCTGCTCGGAGGTTTGATCAGTTTCAGGGAACATGGTTTGAAGATTATACCGGAGAATTGGCGGGCGGGGAACAAGCTGGTAGGGGGAGCAGCACAGGATTCAGCTGTTTGGTTGGCAGTAATGCTGCTTGACTGGAACCTGCCTGTAGGCTATAATATGCCCTTGCAACGCGGGGTAGAGCAGTGGCAGCTCGTCGGGCTCATAACCCGGAGGTCGCAGGTTCGAATCCTGCCCCCGCTACT
>JBDLJU010000299.1:0-3272 GCA_039714215.1 Chloroflexota bacterium
AAATAGCGGCGGATGAAATCAAACACCAGGCTGGACATCGCATGCCCGACGTGGGCATGGTCATAGACCGTCGGTCCGCAGACGTACATGCTGACCTCATTTGGTTTGAGGGTTTCAAAGTCTTCTTTTTTTCGGGTTAGGGTGTTGTACACTCGCAGCGTCATGCTAGTAACTCCATTTACTCTTCAAATACTCTATTCGGGTTTGGCAAAAATCATTCGCCCGGCGGCGGTTTGCAGCACTTTGGTGACTACCGTATTGATCTCTTCACCAATTAACTTATTACCATCCTGCACCACCACCATCGTGCCGTCATCCATGTAACCGATTCCCTGACCGGATTCACGCCCCTCCTGGATCACACGCACGTTGAGTGTTTCACCAGGTAAGTAGACAGCCTTGACTGCGTTTGCCAGCTCATTGATATTCAAGATCGTCACGCCCTGCAGCTCAGCAACGCGGTTAAGATTGAAATCGTTGGTCAGGACCGGGGCGCGCATCTGCCGCGCCAGGATCACCAATTTATCGTCCACCGCCCTGGTACCCTCGACGTCGATATCACTGATCCGCACTGATATTGCCGGATCCTTCTGCAAGTTTGAGAGTACATCCAGACCGCGGCGGCCGCGCTGCCGGCGCAGGTTATCGCCAGAATCGGCGATGTACTGCAGCTCAGCAAGCACAAACCGGGGGATCAGCAATTCGCCTGGCAAAAAGCCAGTTCGGGCAATGTCTGCCACTCTTCCGTCAATGATCACACTGGTATCCATCAAGATTGAGCGGGCGGCCAGGCCATCCGGGCCGCTGCTGTCACCAGAGCGGGTAGACAAGCTGCCCCACACCTGGAAAATATCTGTCTGGCGGGAGACAAACACCGAGACTCCCAGGTAGACAAACATCAACGCGACCAAGAAAGGCAGCACCTGGCGGTAAGGTTCCGGAAGCATCGCCAGCGGCACGGCGATTAATGCCGAGAGGCCCAACCCGACGATCATGCCCAATATCCCAGCGAACAAGCTCTTTGCCGAAACCTGGGTCAGCGATTTGCGGATCGCCCGCATCGGCCGGGTGGTCAGGTAAGGGGTTAAGATCAATCCCGCGATCATGCCAACCATCCCAAAGGCGATTGCCCGTACTTCCGGCGGTTCCCCGAACAGCTCGCTGAAATACACGCCAAACCACACGCCGCCGACACCGAAGACAAGCATGCCAATAATCCTGAAAAAGAATTCGATACTCATCATAAATCTCCTTTTCTTCCCCACACCCGAGATGAAGCCTGGCTGTTAAACGATAAAGGCGCTGCTAAGAGCGCCAGCCATTCTGCCCAAATAATCAAAAAATCAGATTGTGCGAGTTGATCGAATAATCGTTCAATGATGACAGTAAAGCGAATAAATGGGTTGCGGGCATGGAGCCAATAAATGCACAAACAAATATATGAAAATAAATTCTTATGCTTTGATAATAGCACTTCCCTAAAACCCCGTCAACTGTAGAATGGTAAGAATCATGTAATAAATTCGTTTCCGCCTAAATAATCCCGCGTAGGGCCGGGCATGCCCGGCCCCTACAGATAAGCTGGGGTTGGAAATCCAACCCCAGCTTATTGAATGTCCTGACTCACTCCACTACCTCAAATACCGCACCGGCGCTGGTACCCTGCACCTCGGGGAAATAGACCTGGTTCGCCTGGGCAGGGATCACCTGGAAGTCTCCAGGCTGGAGCACCACCAGAGTGTAGACCAGCTCGTAAGTCCCCGCGGGTAAGAATTCAGCATTCCAGGAGACATACTCATCATGCACCACCTGCCTGCCGAAGTACCACCACCCCCATCCGCCGGCGAAGGGATCACGCGGGTCATAATTCGGACCCTCGATATCCTCGTAATTCACGCCCTGCTGGCTGGTCTTCAGGTTGGTATTCAATATCTCCGTCCCGGCCGGGATGTAATCTTTGACCTCAAGATAATGCATCGAATTCGGCAGGGTCAGCGTCACCCGGGCAGTGACCAGATCTCCGACCTGCGCCGATGTGATCGCCGGGCAGCTCTCTGCTGAGCAGGCTTCCCCGGTGGCATAATACGCCCGAGAGATGGTTAATCCGCGGTTGAGCGGTTCGACATCCTCCACCGCCTGCCCAACCTGCAGGCTGGCCCGGTAGTAGAGCCGGCCGGTACCGGGATCTCGCTGAATGTTCAGGGCGTTCGGGCCAACTGTGACCATCTGGTCGATACCCACCTCGGCGACCACCGGCACAAACTGGCCCACGCCGCCGGCTTCCCCATCAGCAAACACCTGGTTATTCAACTCCGCCGAGAAGGCAAACTCGCCGCCCAACTCGCCGGTACCGCGCATCACCTCGCTGAGCGCGATCAGCGCCCAGGCGGTCGTGTAAGAATTGCGCCAGCCGCCTTCCGCATCACGGTAAGCCATCAAGTAGCGCACCGCGTCTGGAATCAGTGGTGAAGCTGGTTCGTAGCGAGCCAGCGCATAGATCACCACCGAGTTGGTGAACTGGTCTGAAGCCATATTTTGCCAGCCCCAGCCGGTGTTGTCCCAGTGTGCCCCGCTTGCTGAGCGCACCGCGTTGGCCTGCAGGTTGGAAAAGATCGTCGCGGCCTGCGAATTACCAGGGTTGACATCGTCCATCGCAACCGCCAGGAGCGCCTGCGCCCATGGGCTGAGCCTGTCGCTCTCCGCCATCAGCCAGGTGATCAAATCCACCATGGGAGCGTCCGCTTCAACCAGCACAAAGTGGATGAAGGCAAAGCGGTCGTACTTCCAGAGCTCGTCATCCTGGATTTCAGTTTCAACAAGGTAGGTGATCAGATACTGGATCGCGGCGTCATATTTGTACTCCTTGATCGGGTAACCCATCTCGCGGGCTCGCACCATCCCCAACAGCGCATAAGCGCTGACATACGGATTGCTGCTGCTCGTATTCTGATAGGCGTTCCATCCCCAACCTCCGTTGTAGTTCTGTTTGCCTTCCAGCTCGCGAATGATGTCGCGCAGTTCAGCATCAAGCTGCGCCTGCAGTTCAGGGGCATCGAGGCCAAACTCCTGCATCGCCTTGAGCATTTCCAGGTTAGGCAGGAAACGGGAAATCGTATATTCGATTGAATCGGTGCTGTAGCTCTCCAGCGCCTGCATGCCTTCCAGGGCAACTGCTGCCAGTGAGGAAGTCATCTCCAATTTCAATCCGCCTGAAGTTGGCTCAAACGAGGATGGCAGACTGATCACTTCCAGCCGTTCGCCGCCCTCATTCA
>JBDLJU010000300.1:0-3250 GCA_039714215.1 Chloroflexota bacterium
GTTGTCTTTGGCATAACTCCTCCTTTTCAAGGTTGAAAGAAGTTCAACCCGATCAGAATAATTGGTTCGCCAATATATTTAATCTTAGCCCTGCTTAAATTATACAACCAAAATGGACAAATTTTCATTGATTGGGGCGAGTTTGCCAACAAGGTTAGCTTGTTGTTTGGAGAAGGGCGCTGCCTTTCTCTTTTATATCATCTGCGATTTTCAACAAAAAATCCCCAGACATGAAGCCTGAGGATGACGATCGACCGAAGGTCGATCGTTCAGGAGAAGGGCAACGCCCTTTTTAATATCATCTGTGATTCCCAATCAAAAAATGACACCAACAAAAGCTGGTGTCATTTTTAGTCGGGGCGAGAGGATTCGAACCTCCGGCCTCTTGCACCCCATGCAAGCGCGCTAACCGGGCTGCGCCACGCCCCGAGTTGGACATGCTGGTTTATTCACCAACCTGGTAATTTTATCGCTGATGATGTTTTTTTGCAAGGTTACTGAAAGTCTCCATGTAGGTACGTGTTCAGCTTTCCTGCTCGATCCCAACCTAATAATAGAGGGGCAATGTTATTCTTTTGGATCAGGTTTTCAAGAACAACCTTTATTTCATTTGATAGTTTTACTCACTCAAATGTTTTTTCACGGGCACTACTCGACCTTCGCCTCAGCGCAAAACTCGGTATGCCCGCCAACCATCGTCAGCCAGACTTGAATGTCCTTGATCGCGGCGAGCTTGCTCGATTTCTAATTGATGCTGGAAAAGAAAATAGTACTTTATTTGGAAATAATGTAAGATAATATATAAGGAGGCAACTATGAAATCCAAAGATATTCTGTTAATTTCATTAGCGGCAATATTGCTTAGCGCATGTGGATCTTCAGGCCCATCAAATGTTCCTGCTCCCCCGTCTGAAGTAAACTATACATTTTCCGTGTCTGTAACCCGATTGGGTGTGCAGCAGCCCAATATCGGGTGGTATTCTTCTGGAGAAGTTTTCCTGACTGTTGACCCGGACGGAGAAGTTAACGTCTATGGATCGGGGGGTGGGACCGCGGGGTTTGACGCGTCTACCCAAATTTGTACAGATATGGGCGGTTGGCCTGTAGAATTCACCGCAACCGGCAGCTTTAACAAGAGTACCTGTGAACTCATTATCGTAATCGAGGAAACCTGGCCTCAAACCAAAGCATTATCTAATTGTCTGTTCGGGGGAGGCTCGTTCACAGGTGGGGAGTACTCGCTTACTTTCCCAAACCTAAAATTTTCACAGTTAGACCCCCGAGAGGACACCTCGACAAGCGAAGGCGTGCTTACCTGGATCAATACCTTCAAGCTTTATTATAATCAGGGGCTTGAGGAAACTGAATGTTTCTATGCACCTCCCGAACCTTGATGGGGCTGTCCATAGTTTGAAATCCTAAGTGTCTTTAAACGTTGGTAATCAAATCTATTCCAGCAAGAATTGATTCTGGTGGATTTGAAATTTAATATCCAGGGATCTCATCCATTACCAAATTAACATCACTCAGCGCGTGGGGAGCAGTTAATCGTGCATGCAATTCTATCCAAGACCGTGCTTCAGAACATTCCTAGGGGCACAGCTCTGCCCGCGGCGCGGCACAGTGCTCGGTTTGCCCGCCAACCATCGTCAGCCAGATTTGAAGGTCCCTGATCGCGGCGGGGGTCGCTCAGCGGGTCGCCGGAGAGGATCAGCAGGTCGGCCAGCTTGCCGGGGGCCAGGCTGCCAACTTCGTCCTCGCGGAACAGGGCATAAGCGCCTGCAATCGTCATCATCGGCAGGGCTTCCTCCACTGTGAGGGCGTGGTCTGCCAGCCACTCGAGTCTGCCAGGAGGATCAACCAACATCCGCAGGTGCGAAATTCGGGAGCTTGACATGATCAGCGCGCCCTGTATAATCAAAATAAGTGCTCACCAATCGTATAGCTTCATCATCGCAGCATCAGGAGGTAAGGGATGAAGACAGATCGATTCCTCTCTAAGGTAATTTTCCCCCTTTTAGCGATCCTTTTAATATTATCCTTTTCTGCGTGTTCAAATAATATTTCCGCTGATGAATCTCAGAGTGATCTTGGGCCAATCGGAGAACAAAGCTTGGTTAATATCCCTGGTGGTTTGATGCTCGCCTATGATGGCGGTGTTAATCCGCACCCGGTGATGCTCTACGATTTCCAGATCCAGTCCCAATTGGTGACTGCTGCGGACTACGCCAAGTGCGTCGAATCTGGGGCATGTGAGCCCGCTGGAGAAAGCGGAGAAAGCACCGTTCCAGCCGCCGTTAACTGGTACCAGGCACAGGCATATTGTGAATCCATTGGCGGACGGCTGCCTACCGAGGCAGAACTGACCAAGGTTTCCTTGCCAGCAGAGGTTTGTACCCCTGAAGGGTACCAGCCGGTCTACCGGGCTGGCTACGGGGAATGGGTCTATGACTGGGATGATCCTGATTTTTATAACCGCTCTCTGGTAACCAATCCGTTTGGTCCCGTGTCAGGTGATCTAAAACTTATCCTGGGCCTGAATCTTGGAAATTTGCAGAGTAATGGTATCGCCTTACCTAAACTCGAAGACCAGATCGGAGATGTATTCTTTAAGTCTCGTGAGGTTGAATTTAAAGTTGAAACAAGCGATGGGGGGTTTTCGATCATTACTGAAGGATCTGAAATCAAAGTCGATCCCGGTGCTGGGTTGATCAAACCTGTACCGGCAAATGATGATGCCGGTCATACAAAATTTTTCACCCAACCCGATGAAAATGCCGGGGAGGGTGTCGAAAAACCTGTGCCGGCAAATGATGATACCGGCGGTTTTGCAAAATTCTTCGGACAGATAGGCGAAAGCATTGGTAAGTTTTTCACCAAGGACGATTGGGGAACTCAGGATTTTGGCAAGTTTTTCAATCAACCAAATGAAAATGCGGGTTACTTCCCGCGTTTGGGGGTGCTGCCGGACCAGAGCAGCCCGCTGATCGGATTCCGCTGTGTTGCCCAGGGGATGGCCTTGACTTATGCTCCGATCTGTAAACAAACTTATGCAGCCTATTGTTCTCCACCTGATGGGCAAATGCAGCCTCTCATTCAAGAGTCTTCAGAAGCACCGGCAGAACCAAATTTCACTGTTGTTGGCGCTTCCTGTCCGGTGAATGGCCGCGTGATCATCACCATCGGACATGACTTGCCTTCCGGTGAAGGGGTTGAGGTATTCGACTCCCACAATGCGTGCTACTGCGAA
>JBDLJU010000301.1:0-3222 GCA_039714215.1 Chloroflexota bacterium
TGGGGGAAGATCGTGCTGGCCCTGCTCCAGGATCTCAGTACTTTCTTCTCGTTTTTATCATTCATTTGTTCAATCCTGCGAAGCAGCTTCGGATCTACAAATGGTCCTTTTTTAAGTGAGCGTCCCATATCCTAACTCCAAATCTCTTCTACCGGCGCTTCTTGCCGCGGCGGCGAACAATATACTTAGTGGTCTGTTTATTTCGACGGGTTCGATAGCCCAGGGTGGGTTGACCCCACGGGGATTTCGGACCAGGCATACCAATCGGGGAACGTCCCTCGCCACCACCATGTGGATGGTCCCTGGGGCTCATCGCAGAGCCGCGAACGGTCGGGCGGATACCCTTATTACGCTTGCGGCCGGCTTTACCCAGCTTGATATTGCTGTGTTCAATGTTTCCAATTTGACCAATGGTGGCATAGCAAACCATTCGGATCAAGCGAACTTCACCTGAAGGCAAACGGATTTGAGCATATTCGCCTTCTTTTGCCATCACCTGAGCAGCAGCGCCTGCAGAGCGCACCATTTGGCCGCCGCGACCTTCTTTCATCTCGATGTTGTGGATCATTGTGCCTGTGGGAATATTGGCGATTGGCATCGCATTTCCCGGGCGGATCTCAGCATCTGGTCCCGCAACCAAGGTTTCGCCTACCCGCACGCCCAGGGGGGCGAGGATGTAGCGCTTCTCGCCATCGGCATAATTCAGTAATGCCAGACGAGCGGTGCGGTTTGGATCGTATTCAATTGCAGCTACGCGGGCTGGGATGTTTCGCTTGTCGCGCTTGAAATCGACAATCCTAATTTTGCGTTTGCTTCCGCCACCACGATGTCTCACCGTAATTCGACCGTAGTTATTTCGACCGGCGCGCTTGGTGCGTTTCTTAACCAGGGCGCGTTCCGGCTTGGTCTTGGTGATCTCATCAAAGGTGTAGCTGGTCATTCCCCGGCGACCGGGGCTAGTGGGTTTATATTTTTTTACAGCCATTATCGTACACCTTCAAACACGTCTATCGAATCACCCGGAGCGAGGGTGATGATCGCTTTCTTATAACTTTGTCGGCGGTTGACCATTCGGCGGCTCATCCCGGCAATTTTTCGTTTTGCCGGCATGACCATCACGTTGACCCGCACAACTTTCACGTCAAAGATTGCTTCGACCGCTTCTTTCACCATTGCCTTGGTGGACTCTTTGCTAACTTCAAAGACCACCTGGTTCAGCTTCCCGCTCTGGTAGCTGGATTTTTCAGTGATGATCGGCCGACGAAGTACTTCATACATATTTGTCATCATTAACCTCTCTCGCCTACTTGCCTAAATGGTCGTTGATTTTCTCGAGAGAATTCAACGGGAGCACGATCTTGTCGTATCCAAGCAGGTCGCGGATGTTGAGGTAGCTGGCCAATAATGTTTTGGCATACGGTAAATTGTTTGCGGACTTGACAACTAAAGCCTCGCTCTCGCCTTTCTCAGCGATCAAAATCAGGGCTGTGCCTTCGCCAACCAGCTTTTTGAGATATTTATCCATCTCGCTGGTCTTCAAATTCTTTACCTTTAATTCATCTACAACAACAATCTCGTTCTCAGCCGCTTTGACAGACAAAGCAGACCGCAGGGCGGCCCGGCGCATTTTCTTAGGCATCGCCTGGAAATAGCTTCGTGGTTTGGGGGTGTGTATTTTTCCACCACCAACCCATTGAGCCGAACGGATAGAACCTTGACGGGCGCGACCGGTGCCTTTCTGGCGCCAGGGTTTGCGTCCACCGCCCCTCACATCGCTTCGCCCCTTCGTGCTGTGGGTACCCTGACGGGCATTCGCCATCTGACGGACGTAAGCCTGATGCATCAGGTCTACATTGACGGGGGCTTCAAAAATTTCAGCAGGCAGTTCAGCAGTTTCGCTGGTCTTTTTGCCTTGCAGGGTATAAATGTCTATTTTCATAGCTTACCTCGCGTTATCGCAGCTGCTCTCAGCAGCTACTGCTTGCGCGCCTCCTTAATCATCACCACGCCGCCTTTAGAACCAGGGACAGATCCGCTGACTCCAATCAGGTTGCGTTCGGCATCTACTAAAGCCACTTTAATGTTCTGGGAGGTGACACGCTCGTTCCCCATCCGGCCAGGCATTTTCTTCCCTTTGAAAACCCGCGAAGTACCCGAGGTGGCACCGATCGATCCAACCGAACGCTGGCGATCTGATTGACCATGGGTTGCAGGTCCGCCGCCGAAACCATGACGTTTCATTGCACCGGCGAAACCTTTACCTTTGCTGGTTCCAACAACATCCACCGCGTCCCCTAGTTCAAATACTTCTACGGTGATCTTGTCTCCCTGTTTTAGGCCTGTCTCTTTATCCCGAAACTCGCGCAAATACCGGAGCGGCGGGGCATCTGAGTTCTTCAAGTGCCCGAGCTGACCTCCGGTAAGGTGTTTCGGTTTGACCTCGCCGAAACCTAGCTGCACAGCTTCATACTTGTCGTTATCGACTGTGCGAACCTGGGTAACATAGCAAGGCCCAGCCTCGATGAGGGTGATAGGTACTGCCACACCGTTCTCATCGAAAATCTGGGTCATTCCGATTTTCTTGCCAATAAGCCCTTTCAACATCTCAATTGTACTCCTAGTCTTTAGATTAGAGGGACTGTAGACCGGGCTAGGTCACATCATCCCCAGCAGTGCAGTCAGCTCATGCCTGGAAACGCATTTTATGATCGCTTCCCAAGGCACAGGCTCTTACACTACCGAAAGCGGTATGTAATACAACAACTGCTTACCCGTATTACACACCGGAATTCTTAAGTTGTTAAAACTTCTTAAATCTTTATCTCGATATCTACACCAGCAGGCAAATTCAAGCGCATCAACATATCAATCGTTTTCGAATCAGGATCCAGTACATCGATCAGACGGTTGTGAGTGCGAATTTCAAAATGTTCCTGTGAGTCTTTATCAATAAAGGTTGAACGCCGGACAGTAAACCGCTCTCTTTTGGTGGGCAGTGGAACTGGTCCCACCACGCGAGCGCCGGTACGTTCAGCAGTCTCTACAATCCGCTTGGCGGATTGATCGAGGACGCGATGATCAAATGCTTTCAATCTAATTCGAATCTTTTGCTTGACTGCCATGTTTTAGTCCAGGATCTCTGTGATCATTCCAGCGCCGACGGTCAGGCCGCCCTCGCGGATTGCGAAGGTAGAACCCTGCTCCAGAGCTACCGGAGTGATC
>JBDLJU010000302.1:0-3195 GCA_039714215.1 Chloroflexota bacterium
CGCCCCGACGACGGCCGCTACGGCAACAACCCCAACCGCCTGCAGATGTTCTACCAGTACCAGGTGATCCTCAAACCCGATCCCGGTAACCCGCAGGAGCTCTACCTCGGTTCGCTTGAGGCAGTCGGGATTGACCCGCACAAGCACGACATCCGCTTTGTGGAAGACAACTGGGAATCCCCCGCGCTGGGCGCCTGGGGGCTGGGCTGGGAAGTCTGGCTCGATGGCCTCGAGATCACCCAGTTCACCTATTTCCAGCAGGCTGGTCAGCAGAACCTCGACCCGGTCTCGGTGGAGATCACCTACGGCTTAGACCGCATTGCCGCTCCGCTGCAGGGCGTCACCAGCTTTAAAGACATTCAATGGAGCCAGGAACGCACCTTCGGGGATATGAACATGCAGGGCGAACAGGAACAGTCCAAATATTACTTCGAGGTGGCAGATGTGGAGCGCAACCGCCAGCTGTACCAGCTGATCAGCGATGAGATCACCCTGGCGCTGGACAATGAACTCGTGCTCCCGGCTTACGACAATTTGCTCAAGCTCTCGCACCTCTTCAACGTGCTTGATACCCGCGGGGCGATCGGCGTCACCGAGCGAGCCCAATTCTTCCGCGAGATGCGCACCCTCGCCGGGCGGGTGGCCAAACTGTATGTCGATGGCAGAGAGCAGTTGGAGTTCCCCTGGCTGGATGATGGCGAAACTGCCGCGCCGGTGACGGTCAGCAAGAAGGACGTTGCCGCGATCAAAGCCCCCTCGAAACCGGCCCCATTAATTTTTGAGATCGGCACCGAAGAGCTGCCCCCCGCCGACCTGGACAGCTATCTAGCTCAGCTAGAAGAACGGTTCGAGAAGTTGTTAGACTCACTTTATTTAGAACATGGCGCGGTCAGGGTATTCGGCACCCCGCGCCGCCTGGTGGTGCATGTTGAGGAGCTTTCTCCCCAACAGCCTGACCGGGAAGAGCTGATCAAAGGACCGCCCGCGGCCCGTGCGTTTGGCCCTGATGGGGTGCCCACCAAAGCCGCAGAGGGTTTTGCCCGCGGCAAAGGGTTGGAAGTCTCTCAACTGGAAATCCGTGAGATCGATGGCGGCGAGTATGCGGTCGCTACTGTTCAAGAAAAAGGCCGCTCTTCAATCGAAGTGTTGTCCGAAGCGCTGCCAGAATTAATCGCCATCCTGAAGGTTGACCGCACGATGCGCTGGAATGCAAGCAACGTATCCTTCTCGCGCCCAATCCGCTGGCTGACCGCGGTCCACGGCGAGAGCCTGGTGCCGTTTGCCTATGCAGGATATTTAAGCCAGGCGGCTACCCGCGGTCTGCGCTTCAGAGACCCGGAAACGGTGGAAATCAAGGGTCCCAGGGCATACTTTGCGCTGCTCGAAGGGCAGGGGATCATCCTCGATGTCGCCGAACGACGAGCCGCAGTGGAAGCTCAGGTTAATCAAATCGCTGCCACGGTGGGTGGAGAGGCCCGATTGGATCCGGGTCTGCTGGACGAGGTCACCCACCTGGTGGAGGCGCCGACGGCGCTGTTAGGAAATTTTGAAGAAGAATATTTAGCCCTTCCCGAGGAAGTCCTCGTCACGGTGATGAAGAAGCACCAGCGCTACTTCCCGGTGTATAAAGATGGTAAATTGTTGCCGCACTTCATTACCGTGCGCAACGGCGGTGACCAGCACCTTGACCTGATTGCCAGGGGCAATGAAGCGGTGATCCGGGCGCGCTTCGCCGATGCTGCTTTCTTTGTCGAGGAAGATCAAAAGAAAACGCTGGCGGAGTTCGTGCCTGAACTGAGCACCCTGACCTTCCAGACCCAGCTCGGCTCCATGCTGGATAAAACTGAACGGATCGTTCCGTTGGTGGCAAAAGTCAGCGCTCAGCTTGGTCTTGATAAGCATCAGCAAGCGACGGCAAAACGCGCTGCCGAATTGTGCAAAGCCGATTTGATGACCAGTATGGTGGTTGAGATCACCTCGCTGCAGGGATTTATCGGCCAGCAATATGCTTTGCAGGCGGGCGAGAAACCCGAGGTTGCCGAGGCGATCTTTGAACATTACCTGCCGAGGTCTGCCGGCGATCTGCTCCCCAAGCATAAAGCGGGTCTGGCTGTGGGGATCGCTGACCGGTTGGACAGCCTGGTTGGTCTGTTTGCTGCGGGGAGAGCCCCGACTGGCAACAAGGATCCCTTCGCAATGCGGCGCACTGCGCTGGGATTGGCGCAAAGTTTGATTGGCTGGGAGGTGGACTTTGACCTGGTCGCCGGCCTGGCGGATGCCTCTGCCGGACTGCCGGTCGAGTCAACCCCTGAGAGCCAGGCTGAATGCCTCGAATTCATTGGCCGCCGGATGCGGGCCTTGTTCCTGGAAGAAGGCTGGAATTTTGATGTGGTCGATGCTGCCCTATCTGCTCAAAGCCACAACCCGGCTGGCGCTCGTAAAGCGGCAGAGCAGTTGGCTGGCTGGGTCGCGCGGGACGATTGGTCTGAGATTTTGCCGGCTTATTCCCGCTGCGTGCGGATTACCCGTGACCTGAAAGAAACTATCAGCGTGGATCCGAAGAACTTTGTTGAAGATTCCGAGAAGGATTTGATGACCACCCTGAAGACTGCCGAACAGGTTGAGCGGGATGCCGGGTCAGTCGATGACCTGTTCAATGCTTTCATGCCGATGATGCCTGCAATCGATCAGTTCTTTGAGAATGTTTTGGTGATGGCGGAGGACGAGAAGCTCAAATCAAACCGCCTGGGGATCCTGCAGCGTATCGCTGCTTTGGCCGATGGTGTCGCAGACTTAAGCAGGTTAGAAGGATTTTAGAAACAGGTATTCATTGAATTATCAGCAAAAAGCTAAAGGGCTCAAAGACCCTTTAGCTTTTTTTTGTAGCGAAGCTTAGATATAATCAGGATATGGCAAGAATCAAATTAATCATCAATGTGGTCTTCCTGGTCTTGATCGGTACGGCTCTTTCGGCCTGTACCGGGGCTGAAAATACAGTAGATCCTGGCACCACGATCCGGATCATCACCGCCACCCCCAGAGCAACCATCCCGCCAACCGCAACCCCCACGCCGCGCGTCCCAGAAATGAGCCCCGAAGAGATGGCGGGTGTTGAGCTTGATTTCTGGTACGTGGCTGAACCGTACCTTGAAGACCCACTCGCATCGCTGCTGACGGAATTTGCTGGCGATAATC
>JBDLJU010000303.1:0-3132 GCA_039714215.1 Chloroflexota bacterium
CTACGCTGCTCGCTGGGCAGCCAAGAACGTGGTCGCCGCCGGCCTCGCTGACCGCTGTGAGATCCAGGTGTCCTACGCCATCGGCGTGGCACATCCCCTTAGCGTCAATGTCGAAACTTTCGACACTGGCAAGATCCCGGACGAGAAGATCGCCGAGCTGGTCAGCGAGTACTTTGACCTGCGCCCCGGCGCGATCATCCGTGATTTAGACCTGCGCCGCCCGATCTACCAGCAGACCGCCGCCTACGGCCACTTCGGCCGCGACGACATCGAGCTCCCCTGGGAGCGCACCGACAAAGCAGATATCCTCCGCAAAGCCGCCGGACTCTAGCAGTTTGATTAAGTCGAAGCTTTGCTTCGATCAGAGAAGCCCCAGAGGAAACTCTGGGGCTTTGAAGTTAATAATGAGTTTTGTAGGGGAGGGTTTCTAAACCCTCCCCTACCACAAAGATCAATTTAGTGGGCTTGCCCCAAAATAACCAGGTTGAACATGATCGCATCTTGTGCTTTCTGGTCTTCAAGCAGGCTTTCGTAAGACTGTGGAGAGTATGCCTCGATTGCCAAGATCGCCTTAAGCATATCTTTTAACTTTGCGAGGTTTTTCATAATGCCACAGCTTCAGATTGAACCTGCGAAATAAAATTTTGATCTTTAATTTTTTGAAGAATTGACATTGGGATCGCGTCGACTTCTACATCAAGCAGTTTGCTTGCGTCATGAATAAAGCCGCCCACGCCCAGCATTGATGCCCCTTCTTGCATCTCAATCAGAAAATCCACATCACTATTTGGGGTGCTCTCCCCTCTGGCAACTGAACCAAATACATAGATTTTCGTAATCCGGTAACGGGAACCGATTTCGATCAACTGCTTTTTGGCTTTCTTTTGGTGGTTAATATCCATCTAAAACCTCAAAATCATTTTACATCAAGATGAGATTAAGACTAAGATTCAAAAACCCCCCGGTGCAATTACACCTTGAGCTTAAGGCAGTTCCAACCCATGCTGGTTGAGTAAAGCGGTATCTTTCAATATTTTCGTGGTTTCCCCGTCAGCGACTACCTGCCCTTCATCCAGAATGATCGTCCGTGGCAGCAGCTCTTTAACCAGCAGCAGGTCGTGGGTTGCCACCAGCAGGGACTGCGGCAGGCGGTGGAGCAGCTCGATCAGCGTGCGCCGCGCTTTGGGGTCTAATCCTGCCGAAGGTTCGTCGAGGATGATCAGCTCGGGTTCCATCGAGAGCACTGTCGCAATCGCGATCCGCTTCTTCTCCCCCATACTCAGGTGATAAGACAGCCGTTCGGCGTACTCCGCCATCTCCACCATTTCGAGAGCGGTGTGCACCCGATCTCTGGTTTCTGCTTCGCTCAAGCCCATGTGCAGCGGACCAAATGCGACGTCCTCAAATACCGTCGGGGAGAACAGCTGGTCGTCGGGGCTTTGGAAGACCAACCCCACCTGGGAGCGGATCAGCGGCAGGTTTTCTTCCGTGCGCGGGATGCCCGCCACGGTGATCTCTCCGCTGCCGTCCAGGATCCCAATGATATTGAGCATCAGCGTGCTCTTGCCTGAGCCGTTCGGCCCTACCAGGGCCGCTTTTTCGCCGCGCGCCAGGCTCAGCGAAGCGCCCTTCAGGGCCGCCTGCCCGTCCGGATAATTGAAATACAGCTCCGCCACCTTCAGCATCGGGCCGTCGGCTGCTGGGGGAGGGGTGACTGGGGAGGTTTGATCGTGTCTGATTGGCATGAGGAACTCTCTACATCAAAATATTGGCGCTGATCTGCAGGCCGGCCAGGATCAGGCAGAAAATTAACAAGGCGATCCAGTCATGGCGCTGCATCGTGTGTGGGGTAAAAGTGAGGAAACTACCTCTGAAGCCGCGGGCGACCATTGCGTTGTACACCCGGTCGGAGCGCTCGTAGCTGCGCAGGAACAGCTGGCCGACCATATTGCCGGCCACCCGCGCCCGCCATAATACGGAGGGCTTTTTGCCGCCGGGAAGCCGGGCAGAGCGGGCCGCCCGGGCCTGCAGCAGGCGTTCGACCTCCTCGCCGAGCACAAACAAATAGCGGTACATGAAAGAAATGATCGCGATCAAGATCAGCGGGACGCGCAGGTGGCGCAGTCCGTGAGCCAGGTCAGAGAATTTGGTCGCCGCGGTCAGCAGGATCGCTGCCTGCAGTGAGATCCATGAGCGCACCAGGATCGAAAGGAAGCGCACCAGCCCCGCATCGCTGATCGTCAAATCCCAGGAACCGAGCGAAAACTGGGTCAGCGGTTCCCCAGGGAGGGTGAAGATGATCGTGAAAGCCGCCAGCGCAAACGGGATCGCCAGCAGCGAGCGTTTCAGCACAAAGCTGAAGCGGATGCGGGCTAAAGCAGAAAATCCGGTGACCACCAGGAATGAGGCCAGGTACGCCAGCCAGGCGCCGTCGGGCAGCAGCACATTCGAAAGGATCAAACCAACGGTGCTCAACAGTTTGACCCGCGGGTCAAGCTTGTGGATCGGGCTTTCGCCGGCTTGATAAAATTCGAATGCAGCAGGGGTGAACATTACTCTTTAGAAGAGATGGTTGTCGGCTTTCTTACCGCTCGCCCGATCAGGTAGGCTGCTCCGCCAACGATGCAAATGCCAAGGATGCCCGCTCCAATGGTGGAGAGGGCCGAGTCGCCCAAGGCAGGGATTAAATAATCGGCGAAAAGGTTAAAAGGGCTGTCCTGGGCGGCGTTCAAAAAGCCGAGATCCTCGGCGACGCGTTCCAGCCCATCGGGAAAGGCGGAGGCCAATGGGGCAAATAAGACCACCAGCAGCGAGATCAGCCCACCGACGATCATCCAACCTTTGCTGGTCTGGGCGTGCCTGTCTCCGCTGGTGAGCAGGTCTGGGCGTACTTGTGTGATGAACGAAAAGGCTGCCACAGTGATCAGCGCTTCCCCGATCCCAATCAGGGCGTGCACGCCGAGCATCGCCGGGAACACGACCTGGGCAGGGGAGGTACTGCTGATCCACAGCTGAGTGGAGGTCAGCAGCGCGGCGGCAATCACCGAGATCCACGCGGCGGCGGCCACCAGGTTGCGGCGGAAGAGCGTGCTTCTATTTACTCCCATGCGGAACAGGCCGTAGCCGATCAGC
>JBDLJU010000304.1:0-3128 GCA_039714215.1 Chloroflexota bacterium
AATTAAACTTTGGCAATCCTTCCTCAGCATTGTGCTTACTTTTGCAGTTGTTTTCGGCATCATGATGGGGTATGGTGTGTTGATTGGCTCAATTTTTGCATAAAAAGTAGTAAGGAGTTTAACAACCTAAGTTGAGTGATTATTTTGAATGAAAATGCTCTTTAAGCTAAGCTGAGACCATTGCAATCGTCTGGCTGTGTTTTGAAATATTTACAAATTTACGCCTGCTAGTCCTCAGACTGGCAGGCGTTTATTGATCGAACTTCGTTAGATTTAAATTGAGAGCAGCTCGCTGCTTTTTATTATTGGCCGAACGTAGTTCGGTTTGATAATAAATTTGGGCTTGCCCAAACTAATTATTATCCCTTAAGGGAGATGAGGGCGGAAAGCCTGAAAGAGAAAACGTCGGTGATACCGCTCCGCTATACCAGTGGAAGCCCACTGATGGCAGATTAATTCAATGTGGTCTGAATTCAATCCTGGATACTCGAAAGGGACCCTCCAGGATTTCTCCCCAGTTTTTTTTAACTAAATTATTTCGGTTTCAGGAAACCCTGATAAATTTCTTATCCGGTATTGATATTGAGCCCATCAATTGTCTTTCTCATCCGGATCGTAATTCCAATTGCCAGGCCAAGAGAGAGGATATAGAGGGCTCCATAAATGATGAAATAACGATCCCAGGCAAAAACTACCACCAGGAAAATTACGAACAATGCAATTTGGACCCGGGTCCAAATCTTCAGCTGCTTTAGAAAAGAAATGTCTGTTCCTTGCTTGCGGGCAAGTTTCGCCAGCACCACAAAGAATAAGGCAAACAGGAAGAATTCAATCGCGGATTCGAACTTGTTGTACCACCAGGTGGGCATCGTGACCCCTCTCCAAAAATTGACCTCTCCAAAGAACGGCCAAAAGATCTCAACCCCACGGAACCAGATCAGCAGATCCAGAAGCGCGTGCATCGCCATGCCAATCCCTAGCCCCACAGCCAGGTTTCCAAGGCGAGGTCTTTTTAAGACTGCAGAGATTAGGTAGATCATCACCGACATTCCGAGAATAACTATGAGACTGTGGGAGAATGTGCGATGTAAGCCATGGGTGTCCAGCCCGGTGAGGGTCGCATAGGCGACAGCCAGGGCATCCATATCTGGCAGGATGTTTCCTAAAACGAAGCCTAAAATCAGCCATTCCTTGCTTGGTACCCATTTGCGGACTGCGATGCTGAGTAATCCGTGAATCCCTGCCTGTGCCATCTGAACCTCCTTCATTGGTTATCTAAATTTCATTATTTAATAAACGAATGCCTGATTCCACGTGACTAATCCAATTCCTGCAGGTTTTTCTTGTTGTATAAAGATCTATGGAGTACATACTGGGGATTTTTTTCTTTTACTTGCTCTACCGAACTCGCATATAATAATTCATGCTCTTCGATTGTATTCTGAATCGCGTGTTTCTGGGCAATCTGATAACTTTTTTCCCCCATCTTCTTTGCTCTATCTGGATGGGTCAGGAGTAATTTGATCTTTTCCGCGATTTCAGAAGTATTCCCGGGAGGCACGAGGAAACCATTGATCCCGTCCTCCAGGATCTCCCAGATACAGGTTGCATCTACTGCCACAATCGGAAGGCCCGAGGCGGCGGCTTCAAGCAGAACCATCCCCTGGGTTTCTATTTCGCTTGCTGATGTAAATACAGAAGCGATGCGATATAGACCAGGCAAATCACCATCAAAATCGACATATCCTGGAAATTGACACCGATCGCTAATTCCTAAAGTTTTAGCTATATTGATCACTGAATTGAGTTTAGTACCGTCCCCGACTACAAGCAGTTGAGCTTCAACTTGCTCCAACACTTCAGCTGCGGCAGCAATTACGAGATCAACTTGTTTGTCCTTATCGATGCGTCCTACATGAAGGATTATTGGTAGATCCGGGTCAAGATTAAATTTTTTACACAGATTGTACTTCTCCTCAGGGTCACTGGATCTATTTGAAAATTGATTGATATCAAGTCCATTGCTGATCGCACTTACGGGACATGCCGTTCTTTTTGAGAGGATTTCTGCGATTGTACAAGAAGGAGCAATAACGGCATCACAATTTGGTAAAAACCAGCTGAAATACCCCCATAAGACGTCCCCTAAATTATTACGTATTGAGCTTGGGAAGAAGTCAAAGAATGCAAATACGATCCATGGCAATTGATGGTTCGTGAGGATCAAAGGGACATTTAAAGATTTCTTACAAGAGAGACCAATTCTTCCTGCAATGACAGGTTCGTGGATGTGAACGACATCTGGATTAAACTTAATCACTTCCTCTCGAACACGCCTTGTTGGCCAGAGCAAAAAACGCTTTTCTATATGGATCGGATTGGGAAGGGATTGGAATCTTATGATTTTTAGATTTTTTTGTTCGCTTTCATAAAATTCCCCGGAATCACTGGAAGCACAAACAAGGACCTTGTGCCCTTTATTTGCCATTCCCTCAGCTAATTTTCCAACTACGATTGATGCCCCACTGACCATCGGTGGGTATGATTGGCAGATATATGCAATCCTCATAACATATCCTTTAGAATTGTTCTATCAGTCGATAGACTCTACCTGTGGTGGATAAAACACGGGGAAGAACTTCGCATCTTGCTCACAGTGTGAAGATTCCGTTATTCAAGATATGGAAATATTATTGGGAAATAACTGCCATTGGAATATATAATACTGCCAAAAACTGCCAAAACTTACTGACCAATATTTAAGTCTAATGTGTTTGCCCTGTGCTATGGAATTCTGAATGGAAAATTGTCATATTGCTGGGAGATGAGCTTGAGCACATTGTTCGAGTACAGATTATTTCCCAATCTGATTAAGACTAATGATTGTTCGAATAGTTTGCTTCCTCGATTTCTTTACAAATTTATTGGTAAAATCAGTTCAGTAAATCAACCATTAAACGTTTAATGGAGAACGATGCTGCGTCTGACTGAAATAAAACTATCTCTGGATCATCATCCCGAAGATCTGAAAACGGCAGTTCTCAAGAAATTGGGGATCAAGGCTGAGGATTTGATCGGATATTCAGTGTTTAAACGCAGCTACGATGCCCGCAAGCAGAACGAGATCA
>JBDLJU010000305.1:0-3103 GCA_039714215.1 Chloroflexota bacterium
ATGTTGATCAATCACCCTGGCTGCTGACGAAATTTTGTCTCCCTGAAGATAATGACTAACAGCCTGTTCTGGTTGATCGTTCTGCTCAAACCACTTCCCGGCGCGGGCATGCAGCGTCTCCAGACGGTCCTGCAGTTCCACCCCCGTATGATCCCGGAGAAATTCAGCAAACAATTGGTGATAACGGTAGATTTCCTCTCCCCCGCTCTCTGTGTCTGAGAGGAATAAGTTCAACTCCTCTAACTCTGTGATGATCGCTGGAGAATTCTCAATCTCAAGCAGATAGTTTGCGGAGGAAGCGGAGAACTCTTCGACCATACTGGTCGCATACATAAATTCTTTAAGGTAGTCGGGCAGCGCCGAAACAACGTCATTCGCCAGGTAGTGGTAAATATGCTCCCGGGCACCAAGGATCTTCGGGATTTCAATGGTGGAGCTTTTTGAACGCAGGGCGAGCAAAATTGCGACAATCCAGCCCTCAGATTCAGCAATGATCTGCCTGGTCTGCTCGTCGGTCAGGTTAATCTGGTAATACTGGCTGCACAGATCCTGAAGTTCTTCGGGTCGAAAAGCCAGTTCTGTTGCGCCAACCACGGAGAGCTGCTCCTGGATGTATAGAAATGCAGTCGGAATGCCATACACGCTGCGAGAACCGATGACGATACGCAGCTGATCGGGTAAAAATTCCAAGACATGGTCAAGGAATTCAACAATTTCGGGCACATCGCTGACGATGTGATAGTCATCTAAAAATAGAAAGGCATACCCGGTAACAGATTGGTACAAAGCATTGATGAACTCCATCGCCAAAAACCTTGGCGATTGTACCCCTCCCCGGATAATACCCTGCAGACTTTCCCCAAAATCAGGGATCTGGGATTGAAAGGCGGAGACTAAATTCTCAAAAAATGATGTCAGCGAGAGGTCTTGCTCGGTGATCCGATACCAAAAGATATCACCATCGACATCTTCTGCAAAATCGATCAGCAGGGTCGTCTTTCCATAGCCTGCTGGGGCGCAAATAAAAGATAGTTTGCGATGCGCGCTGCCATGCAGCTGATCTAACAGGCGTGGGCGGCGGAGTATTTTTGGATTGCGTTTTGGGATACGCAGGTTTGATTGCACCATCAGATTCTATTTAATTTCCAGTCATTGAAATATTTTCAGGGATTTTCTAAAAGAAAACACGCAAATTGATTGTACACGATTTCCTTACAATTTTGATAGGATATTAGGACCACCTGAGATTATCACCGGTAAACCAAGCTGTTAATCGCTCAGCGTGGGGTACTAACCATATGAGATGACCAGCACTACCAAAAAACCAATAATTATCCCCAAAATTAAGAATATTTTGCCTGCCGTTGAAAAATTCAGGAATTCTTCATCCTGACAGCAACGCCGCCAAAGCGCCAGCAACCAACGGGGCTGCCAGCCCCAAACCCCACCTCACTGCAGTGAACCGCCAGCCCATGAAGGGCAGCTCAAAAGTGACAGTGAGCAGTGCCAGCATCGACCAGCTGGTGATCAGCGTGACCACCGGTCCCAAACCTGCTCCTGAGAGATAGATCACACCAATCAGCGGAAAGACCGCGTATGGCCCCCCGGGCAAGATCATCCCGAGGGCTTCCGCCAGGAAGAGTCCCTGCCAGCCTGAGTCTGGTCCGAGGAGTTTTTCGATCAAATTCTGCGGGGAGAGCACATTGACAAATCCTACGATCACGAACGCCAGCAGCAAGATCAAGGCATTGCGCTTGAAGGTTTTCCAACCCAGGCTAAAAGCGGATTGCAGGCTCCCATCCTGCTTCTTCCAGGCAAAAACACTCAATACCACGGCAATGACCCATAAGCTGATCGTGGCAATTGTCATATCCTGGGCGCCTCCCTGCGGATGGTTTCTAAATGCCGTCCAAACAATGACTGGGTTAGCGCGCCAAAGATAGGCGGGATCACCAGGGTGATCGCGTAGCGGATCAAGGTCAGCTCCCAGCCTAAGAGGGCAACCTCTAGAGGGAACCGGGAGATCGACCATAAATTCTTGGCGGCGACAAAGGCGACCAACACTCCCAGCCCGGCGCCATTGTGCAGCATCACCGCGGTGATCGGGTAGTAGACATACGGACCCCCGGGGATCAATGCCCCCGCAAGACAGGCCAGGGCGATCCCCCTCCAACCAGAGGCCGCCCCGAGCCATTCCTTGACGAATTCTTCAGTGACGAGCACCTGGGTCAGTCCTGCAACCAGGAAAGCAGCGGCCAACAGCGGAACCACCGACCACAGCACGGCACCCCCAGACTGCAATCCCTCCCAGATTCCGGCGAGGCCGCGCTCCAGCCCCAGCACAACGGCGAGGAGCAGCACAACGAGGATCAAGATGATTGCTGATTTATCTCTCATCGGTCCGTCAATCCTTACAGGATAAAACTTCTTCAAGCTGCGTAAATGCGGTTTGTTTTTTCTCTGATTCAGGCATGCCGCTCTCTATCCGATCCCATACGACACAGAGCAGCTCCTCGGTACGGTGGTCAGTCGCTACAACCTCTGCGGTCAGGTTGAGCGCATCCTCCCAACGTGAGGAAAAACCATAGCCTTCGATAAATGGAGCCAACTCCCAAATCTTCTGGGGGACCGCTCCATCGGAAAACGCCTGATCTCCCAGCTGGGCAGCCTCAGCATAAGCGCCGCGCTGAACTGCCAGTTCTGCCAGCTGGTAGGATTGGCACCAGCTGTCGGTGGTGATCGGGTCAAAGAACTCGGGCCAATTGGAAAACTGCGGCGGGTGAAGCTTAATCAAGTCTTGATCGGAAAATGGCAAGATTTGTGGGTCGACATGCCGGCTGCTTGGATTGAGAGCGCCGTGATCCGCAGCGAAAACATGCAGGCAAGAATTCTGATTGTAAGAGATCACCAGCGATTTCTCGATCTCCGACTCGAATTTCACCATACGCTGGTCGTAGACCAAAGGCATCTGCGCGGAAATGGTTTCCAGCATCCCGCGCGAATCACTGAAGAATAACCCGTACTGCAAACTTTCCTCGTTTGGATTCTGGTCATACAACCAATTGAGCGTCATCATAAAGGACAGATCGTTCATGAAATCAGG
>JBDLJU010000306.1:0-3089 GCA_039714215.1 Chloroflexota bacterium
AGACCGGTCAGGATTGAGGGCAGCCAAATTCCCCATGAATAAAGAAAGGTGAGGATGAAGAAAAGTGCGGGTTTTCTGTTTTGTTGGTGAGCATGCATGGTTTTACTCCTACTGCGATGAGGATGAAAGTTTAATAAACGTGATTACTCTGATATTGAGTGAACAATGATACCTTCAAATCAAAGTCCGCATTAACGGACTTTAACGTGTGGGCGGTAATGGATCGGTTACGAACCGCAGCCCTCCTCATTTTAGAGTAAATGAGGGCGATATTTATCACAGAATCTTAGTCTGAAGTCCTGAACTCGTCAAGTAAGATTGATGTTACTGCTAAATTTCTTCGCGGTTCCTAATAAAAATGAGTAATCATTTGCCATGTTGCGACTATTCTAATAAAGCCTGGGCTTTCTCCAGCCGTTCAGCCAGTTTTTTGAGAGGAATGTTTCAGGCGAACGATTTCGCGGACTCGTTCGCGTAGTTTTTTAGGTTTTGGGTTCATTATTCTGATTTTAATGGTTAAGCACCGATAAATTACATTACCCCGCGTTAAGCTGACCCGCCTTCGGCTCTGGGGATACGGCACAATTTTTTTCGGGTAAAATGGGGTTGTGTTCGTCAAATCGCTTGGCAGTTTACGCCATCGTTGGGGCGGCATTACCGAGGTAATAAAATATGAGCATACAAAAATATCGCACTTTGAGCCGAGTATTCTTGATGCTGATGATGACCGTGCATGTGGTCACATGGTATACCTTTGGTGTCCAGGCAGTTGGCAGCATTGGAATCGAAGCCTTCTTCTCTGGTCTTTCGCGGGGAGTAATAAACGCAGGCGTCATTTTTTGGGTATTGGTGTTCATCTCGGTGGTAATATTCGGCCGTGCCTTTTGCGGTTGGTTTTGTTGGTTTGGCGGCTACCTTGAACTTATCGAATGGGGAATTGGCGACAAATGGAAGGTAAAGATTCCGCGCCGTATACTTTTATATTTGGGCGTCCTGCCCTTTGTTGGTCTAGCATTGAAGGCTTATAGTGCATTGCTTGTGATCTGGATTGAAAAAGGGTTCCCGGCTGTATTCACATTCCGGCTGGCAGATGTTGATCCTTGGGGAGGGCAACAAACCGGTATTTCGATTCTGCTAATTGCTGTTTTGTATGGGCCGGTTCTTCTCTTTGCTTTTGGCCGGAGAGCATGGTGCCGATACTTGTGTCCTATTGGAGCATTGCTTAAGGTTTTTAGTATTATAAAAATCGGTGGTGTTCGACTGATAAACAATGAGTGCATTGGTTGCGGGAAATGCAATCGTGCCTGTGATATGCAGATTGATGTAATGGGTGGTCTCAATACCTGCGGTGAAGTGAGTGATTTAGCATGCATCGTCTGCCTAAAATGCACCGATGCATGTCCAACAGATTCTATCGCTCTTAGTTTTAGCCACCATAATGCATCACTGCCGACTGATTCTGCTACCCGGGCGGAACGTTCCACTCTCAAGCGGAGAAAACGTTCTGCCTTCGATATATCAATCACAGTGATTTGGGTCTGTGTATCTCTGTCCTTTTTCTTCTCCGGTTTGCGCGCTGCCGCCCCTCAAGAGATGAAGGTTCTGATGTCGGTGGGGTTGCTATTGATTGTCTATGGTCTGGTATGGTCAATCTGGAAGACCAGGGACAAATTCTTGAAGAAAAAATAGAAGCTTACTCATCACCGGAATAAGACCCGCCAAATCAGATCGATCAATGTGTGGGTGATCACTGGAGCCAAGATATTATTGCCGCTCTTGCGATACGCCCAGCCGTAAAATACCCCGGCCACCGAGGCAAGAGAACAATAGGCAATCCTGGCAGACAAATCGCCAGTGTTGTTCCAATGCATCAATCCAAATGCCAGCGAGGAGAGCAGCAACCCCACCCACCTCCGTTTGAACATCTGATCCAAACCGTGGAGCAAAATACCACGAAAGAAAAGCTCTTCAGGAATCGCCACCGTCAGAAAGAGACCGATAAAATAAACCAATACGGTCAATGGTTCAATAGGCTCAGTTGGCGGGAAAGTAATGAAATCAACTGCCATACCGATGGGGACCACGATGACAAGCAGAGCCGCCGTCGCCAGCAGCCCTATTCCCAAATCTCGCATCTTCGGGATCAAACGGTAGCCAAAATCTGGCAGTTCTCTAAACGCATACCAACCAATGATTGCCACCACTGTTATCGCAACCGCCCACCAGTTGTAGACAAAGCCATCCTTTCCAAACCAGAGATCCTGGTTCCAGCGCAGGTCAAACGGAATCCAGAGCAACAGCCAAACGGCAGCATCAGCCCATGTCAGTCCAGATTTGCCTTTCTCAATCTGGCGCAGTGTGCCCAAAGCAGCGAATGCACCAAAGCCAAAAATCGTCGCGGCATAGGGATCAAATCGGCCAGCCACCAACCCGGAAAGAATAAAAAGCCCTGTAACTCCGCCTGCTGTGGATAACAATGGCCAGCGAACCGCGTTCAGTCGGGCACGCACCCGCGCTGCTTCCTTTGGGAAACCTAAAACAAATTGGGCAGCCATCAACGGAGCCAGCCCTAGGACGACAGCTGCCCACCCAATTGGCGTCATCGTGTCGGACTCGCCATCCACAGCCATTAGACCAACAATCAATGCAGATGAAAGCAGCAGCCAGGTCAGCCACAACCCCCAGGAAAGTTTCCCTCTTTGATGTGAATTCATACGACCTCCTCTTGTTCCGGCTGCACTGCTGCAATAAGCAAGCAAACGTGTTATTCGCCGGGTTGGCGGGTTTGTAAGTGCGCCATACTATTTGAAGCTACATTATTTGCCCCGAACCGCTTCCCGAGAACGCAAGCGTTCTCCACATCAAGGGAAACGATGGTGATATTCTGCTTGGAATCTTATGCTTAATCCTCCAAAGCGTCAAGGAATGCTGGCGTGACCTGGTTGAACGGAATCTTCTCTTCATGCCAAGGGCCTTGGTAGAGCTGATCAAAGTTCATGTTCAGGTATAATCGCAATCAGGTATGTTATAGTAAAGAAAAGTTCGGCTCAACACCCTATTAAATGCTTAATTTAGTTAAATTTGTCCTG
>JBDLJU010000307.1:0-3087 GCA_039714215.1 Chloroflexota bacterium
TGCCCCTGGGAAGATCATCTTATTCGGTGAGCACGCGGTAGTTTACGGCTACCCGGCGATCGCAATCCCGGTTAATAAAGTAAAAGCCACCGCAGTGATTCAGGCCAGACCGGGTCAGGAAGGCATCCAAATCATTGCCCCGGATATTTCTTTGAATGACTCCCTGAAAGATCTGCCGCTCAACGATGCGATTGCTAAAGCAATTCATCTCACCATGGAGGAAGTTGGGGTAGAGACCCCGCCTGCATTTGGAATAAAAATCTCTTCCACGATTCCGCTCGCATCAGGGATGGGTTCTGGTGCGGCAGTATCGGTGGTAGTTGTCCGGGCAGTCTCAGAATTTTTGGGACACCCGCTGCCAGATGGAACCGTCAGCAAGATTGCCTTTGAGATAGAAAAGATTCACCATGGCACACCCTCTGGAATTGATAACACAGTAATTACCTACAATCAGCCAGTGTATTTCGTCAAAGATCAACCAATCAAAATTTTTAACCTAAAATCGCCGCTCACCATCGTGATTGGGGACACAGGCAGCCCCAGCTCTACTGCAGTCGCTGTTGGGAATGTGCGCAAGGGATATGAAGAAAACCCTGGTAAATATGAGGCGCTGTTCAACGGCTGCGCGCAGATCGTCAAAGGCGCACTCTTTGCGATTGATGACTTCCGCACGCCGGTGCTGGGCCCGCTGATGAACGACAATCATAAGCTGCTGGTAGAGATGGGGGTATCCTCCCCTCAACTTGACCAGCTGGTCTCTGCTGCCCAAGAAGCTGGGGCGCTCGGTGCAAAAATGTCCGGCGGCGGCAGGGGCGGCAATATGATTGCCCTGGTTCCTCCCGAACGAGCGTATAAAATCGCGGCTGCCCTTTTGAAAGCAGGAGCAAGCAAAACAATTATCACAGAGGTAAGACCATGAGCGGATTGATCTTTCTCAAGCTGGGCGGGTCATTGATCACCGAGAAGCACACCCCAATGACCCCGCGGCTTGAGGTAATCTCCAGACTGGCTGAAGAAATTGCTGAAGTAAAAAATGAAAAACCTGGTCTGCAGCTGGTTCTTGGGCATGGTTCAGGTTCTTTTGGTCATACACCGGCCAACCAGCATGGTACTCGTCAAGGGGTGAACACACCGGAACAATGGCGCGGATTCCACGAGGTTTGGCTGCAAGCCCGCAGGCTAAATAGTATCGTCATTGATGCGTTGCACCAGACTGGAATTGCGGCGATGTCTTTCCCGGTTTCCGCCGGAGCGCGGACATCGGAGATGAAGATTGTCTCATGGGACTTGACCCCAATGCAGGCCGCTTTGCAGAGCGGGATCCTGCCAGTGGTTTATGGCGATGTCGTCTTTGATGAACAGATTGGCGGCACAATCCTATCCACCGAAGACATCTTCCGCCACCTCACTGGCATACTAAACCCACAGCAAATCCTGCTCGCCGGGCTGGAACCGGGCGTCTGGGCAGATTACCCACAGCGATCTCAGTTGGTTAAAACAATTACCCCTGAGAATTTTGACAGCTTGATCCCCGCCATAGCAGGCGCTGCTGAGACCGATGTCACCGGGGGGATGCGCAGCAAAGTTCAAGAGATGCTGCAGCTTGTAAAAATATTCCCGGATTTGGAAATATGTATCTTTTCTGGGGATACAGCCGGGCAGATAAAGACCGCTCTGCTTGAAATACCCTCAGGTACAAGAATAAAAAATCTAGTTCCCTAAGTTTTACACTAATTTGGCTGCCAATCACTGCTTATTGACATTGCCCTTGTCCTGATTTAGACTAGAGGTCTCAAAAGATAGCTGAAAAGTGAGGCGTTTATGATCCACACCCGAGAACAACTTGACAATATTGAAGACAAATCCCTCGCTCCCTATGGGATGCGCAGCAAGGATTCAAAGGGACGCCAGTTCCCCGACCGGGAGCCTGCCTACCGCACCTCCTTCCAGAGAGATCGAGACCGGATCCTGCATACAACCGCTTTCCGGCGCCTGGAGTATAAAACTCAGGTGTTCATTAACTACGAAGGCGATTATTTTAGAACACGCCTCACCCATACTCTGGAAGTTGCTCAAATTGGGCGCACCCTGGCGAAAGCCTTAGGCGCAAACGAAGACCTGGTCGAGGGAATCTGTCTTGCCCACGACCTGGGTCACTCCCCGTTTGGGCACTCTGGTGAAGTTGTACTCAACCGCCTGTTAAAAGACGATAATGGCTTTGACCACAACAAACAATCGCTGCGAATCATCACTAAACTGGAAAAACGCTACCCTGATTTCGATGGTCTCAACCTGACCTGGGAGCTGCTCGAAGGGATTGTCAAACACGAAACCGAATACGATATATCGGATGCCAGCGACTATGATCCTGAATTAAACGGTCACTTAGAAGCTCAACTCGCCAATGTCGCCGATGAACTTGCTTACAGTGCCCATGACCTGGATGATGGTTTGCGTTCAGGAATGATCACCCCTGAAATGCTGGCCGGGATCGAAACCTGGGAAATCCTACGTGAGAGCATTGGCTGGAGCGGTAATCAGATGGATGATCTGCTGCGCCACCGCTTGATCCGCCGGTTGATCGGGATGCTGGTCACCGACGCAGTTGAAGCTACCTCTGACAAGATTATTAAAGAGAAGGTTAAATCCAGCCTGGATATCCAAAAACTGGAGTTTAATTTAGCTGGTTACAGCGAAGATATGCACCGCCGTAATAGGGAATTAAAGGATTTCTTGTATAATAAATTGTATCGGCACTACCGGGTGGTCCGCATGGCCGTTAAAGCAGAGCGGATCATCACGGAATTATTCAACGCTTACTGCAAAGAACCCGCTATGCTGCCGTATGATTACCAGGAATTAATTGAGAAACGCGGACTCAAGCGCACCACCTGCGACTATATCGCCGGGATGACCGACCGCTACGCAATTGAAGAATACCAGAAATTGTTTGATCCACTAACCCTACCGTAGATGTGAGCAAAACACCATGAGCGAAGAATATTTACTTACCCAGGATGGCGCAGAAAAAATGCGTACCGAACTAGAGGATATGAAAACCCACCAGCGCGAGGAACTCTCGAAGCG
>JBDLJU010000308.1:0-2968 GCA_039714215.1 Chloroflexota bacterium
AGGCGGATTGCTGGCTTCGCCAGCAATTTAGGAGAAACTCACTGCGTTCGTTTCTCCATTACTTATCTTGTGGAGAAAATATTTCTCCCAAATCATTGCTGGCTTCGCCAGCAATTTAGGAGAACTCACTGCGTTCGTTTCTCCATTACTTATCTTGTGGAGAAAATATTTCTCCCAAATCATTGCCGGCTTCGCCGGTAATTCAGTAGAAATTCGCTGCGTTCGTTTCTCCATTGCTTATCTTGTGGAGAAAGTATTTCTCCTAAATCATTGCCGGCTTTGCCGGCCATTCAGTTGAAACTCGCAACGCTTGTTTCTACATCACTTAAAAGAGAAATTGCCAAACTCTTTCTCCGAAATCGAACACCGATGGTGTTCGATCTGTGGGCAGGGAGGGATTCGAACCCCCGAAGTCGTGCGACAACTGATTTACAGTCAGCTCCCTTTGGCCACTTGGGTACCTGCCCAATTTCCCAGCCGTTATCGGCTAGAGAGTTTGTCAGAAGGGCCTTCTGGCAAACTCACCAACTTACAACGTATGGAGCCACCAATCGGAATCGAACCGATGACCTACCGCTTACAAGGCGGTTGCTCTGCCAACTGAGCTATGGTGGCGCGGAATTGGTTTTTCCAATTCAAAAAACTATTAAGGTGCGTTGTGCTTCCTTAAGCGGAAGGATTATACCAGAACGAGATACCTCAGACAAGGTATCGCGCCGATAAAGCCAACGGAAAAGTTTACTCTGAATCTCATCGCGCGTCAATGGCTGCTGGCCAGAATCAGTCGAATCTGATGATTCGCCTGCCGCAGTTCAACTACGGGCCTGCAATGCCAGATACAAAGCTACAGAACCAGCTACCGCAGCGTTCAAAGATTCAATTTGACCACGCATCGGCAGCCGCAGCAGTAAGTCGCATTTATCTCGCACCAGACGCCGCATCCCCTTCCCTTCATTTCCCACAACCAGCGCCAGCGGGCCTTTTAGATTGACCTGTTCCAGCGGTTGAGATTCCGGACCGCCGTCGAGGCCGATTGCCCACAAATTGTTCTCGATCAAGATATCCAATGCCTGGGCCAAATTAGCCTGTGCGACCAACAAGTGCTCGCTTGCGCCGGATGAAGCCGCCACAACTGCCGGGGTAACCGTCGCGGTCCGCCGTAATGGCATCACCACCCCATGCACGCCAACCGCTTCCGCTGTGCGCAGCAGCGTCCCCATATTCTGCGGGTCTTGTAAGGCATCTAAAACCAAAATAAAGGGGGGCTCTTCTCGTTTTGCAGCTAAATCCAACATCTCTTCGATGCCGTGGTAGCTATACTCGTCTGCCTGTAGAGCTAAACCCTGGTGGTTAACGTCAAGATTGTCAAGCAACTTTCGATCCACATAGTTGATCTTCAGCTTCTTTTTCCGGCACAGGGAGATAATTTCCGCCAGACGCCCCTTCTCCTGCACGCCCTGAGCAAGGTTAAGCTGAAAAGCTTGCCGCTTGCCAGCTCTCAGCACTTCGTATACCGGGTTTCGTCCGTACAGCCATTCTTTCATAATTGGTTGCCAGTAGCCAGATGGCAGCAGTCGGTGATTCAGGAAATGTCTTTTACAGACGACTTCCTGCTGCCATCTACCTGCTATTTTACTCCCACCGCCAGGTGGATCCTTCTTTGCTGTCTTCCAGGGTCACGCCCAGCTCTTTGAGCTTGTCGCGCACCAAATCGGAGAGCGCCCACTGCTTTTCTTCACGCAATCCTTTGCGCACCTCGATCAGCAGTTCAATGAAAGGCGCCGCTTCTGCCCCGGCAGCATGGTCCTCTTCCAGGGTTAGTCCAAAAATTTGGGTCAGCTCCAGCAGCAAATCCTGTGCAGGCTGCAGTTCAGCTGTTGATGCGCTGTTGTCGCGCGCCTGGTTGATCACCCGCAGCAGGTCAAAGATATGACCCAACGCCCCGGCGGTGTTGAAATCATCATCCATCGCCTCGAAATATTTAATTCGGGTCGCCTCGAGCTGCGCAGCGAGCGCATCGAGCACCTTTTTAGGCACACCCTGCGCTTCGGGGAAAGCGGGGCGCAAGCCGTTGCGCAAACGCTCCAGCACTTTTTCAGCCTGTTCAATCGTATCGTCTTTAAAGGTAAGCGGACCGCGGTAGTTGGAGCTGAGCACCATCATCCGGAGCACATCGCCAGGATGGTCTGCCAAAAAATCTTCAATGGTCACCAAATTACCCAGCGATTTCGACATCTTTTCACCGGAAAGCTGCATCATCCCGTTATGCATCCAGTAGCGGGAAAATTGCTTGCCAGTGTAGCTTTCTGTTTGGGCAATTTCGTTCTCGTGGTGTGGGAAAACCAGGTCATTCCCCCCGCCGTGGATATCGATCTGTTCGCCGAGATGCTCATGTGACATCACCGAGCATTCGATATGCCAACCCGGTCGCCCAGCCCCCCAGGGGCTGTCCCAGGCAGGTTCGCCTTCTTTAGCTGCTTTCCACAGGGCGAAATCCATCGGGGTTTCTTTACGGTCATCGACATTGATCCGCGTCCCCGCTTCCATATCATCCAGCTTGCGGCGGGAGAGCTTGCCATAATCATCATCCTTGCGCACCCGGAAGTAGACATCGCCTTCAACCTCGTAGGCATAGCCTTTTTCGATCAGACTGCTGACCACCTTGATGATGTTCTCAATTTCAGTTGATACCCGCGGGTACACCGTGGCAGGGAGAATATTTAAATCTTTGAGGTGCTGTCCGTACTCGACGATATAACGTTCAGCCAGATCAACCGCGTCGATTTCCTCATACATCGCCCGCTGAATGATCTTGTCATCCACGTCGGTATAGTTCATTACGTGTTTCACATTGAAACCTCGGTATTCCAAATAGCGGCGGATGAAATCAAACACCAGGCTGGACATCGCATGCCCGACGTGGGCATGGTCATAGACCGTCGGTCCGCAGACGTACATGCTGACCTCA
>JBDLJU010000309.1:0-2932 GCA_039714215.1 Chloroflexota bacterium
CACCGGCGGTTTGCTGCCGATCTGGTAGCCCATCGTGGTCAATAGCCCATGTTTGGAGGGCACCATCTTGTCGCCGGTATTCATCAGCATGAAGCAGCCGGTGCCGTAGGTGTTCTTCGCTTCCCCCGGATTGAAGCAGGTTTGCCCAAAGAGCGCAGCTTGCTGGTCGCCGAGATCGCCGCAGATCGGCACCGCAGTGCCGAAGGGACCCTTGCGGTGGGTCATCCCGTAAAATCCTGGGTCGCTGGATGGGCGGATCTCGGGAAGGATCTGGCTGGGAATCCCCAGCTCGTCGAGGATCTCGTCATCCCACGCCAGCGTGCTCAGGTCCATCAGCATCGTGCGGCTGGCATTGGTCACATCGATAATATGCTCCCCGGTCAGGTTCCAGATCAGCCAGCTGTCCATCGTACCGAATAAGGCCTGCCCGGCTTCCGCATCAGCGCGCAGGCCGTCGACGTTATCCAGCAGCCATTTGATTTTTGGTCCTGAGAAATAGGTGGTCAGCGGCAGGCCGGTTTTTTCACGAAACCGGTCTTGCCCTCCGTTCGCGGCTAGCTGCTGGCAAATCTGGTCGGTGCGGGTATCCTGCCAGACGATTGCGTTGTAATAGGGTTGACCGGTGCGTTTGTCCCAGACCACGGTGGTCTCGCGCTGGTTGGTGATCCCCAGGGCAGCCAATTGGCTGCCGTTGATTGATGCAAAATTGAGTCCTTTCTTGATTACCTGCTGGGTGCGCTGCCAGATTTCAAGCGGGTCGTGTTCCACCCAGCCAGGCTTGGGATAGATTTGTTCATGCTCTAGCTGGTAGGAGGCCAGCATGGTGCCCTGCCGGGTGAAGATAATGAATCGGGTGCTGGTGGTACCCTGGTCAATCGCGCCAATAAATTCAGACATATCGATCTCCTCGATGCTATTTACAATTTCTTGATGTAGTTGCGGTGCCGCTTGTACCAGGTGACGCCCATGGTGGCGTTGTCTGAGAAGCTGCGGTAGTTCTCTTCGCCGATCCACACTGTTTCAGCGTCGGTGAAATTGCTGGATTGCACCGTTTTTGCCATTTCGTAGTACAGAATCGCGTTCCCGCCGCGCCCCTGGTATTCAGGAAGGATTCCAAGGCCATTAACGTTGACCCATTTGGTGCGGCGTTTGTCAAGCAGCAGGTGGAGGAAGCCAAAGGGGAACAATTTCCCTTTAGCACGCTGCAGTCCGGCAGAGATATCTGGATAGGCGAACATGAAGCCAACGATCTTGTCCTCTTTGAGGATCACCTTGATCAGGCGGGGGTCGGCGACGGCGATCAAATCTTCAGCGGCGTAGAGGAATTCGGCATCCGTGGCGGGAACATACCGGTGTCCTTCGCTGAATGCTTCATGGAGCACCACCTGGGCTTCTTTGATCATCTCCCGCATCTCGTCTTTGTTGGCGAAGGTCTTCACTGTAAAACCTGAGCGTTTCATCACTTTTTCGGTGATCCGTACGACGCGTTCCGGCATGGTCGCTTCAGAGACTTTGATATGCCCGGAGAGAGCTTCCCTATCTTTTTCAAAGCCGGCATCCTCAAAAAACTTCTGGTAGTAAGGATAGTTGTAGGGCACATTCAAGGCTGGGCGGTGTTCAAATCCTTCGATCAGCACGCCATTTTGTTCGGTGGTCATCAATCCGTTTGGACCAAGGATTTCGTCGAAGCCCTGCTGGCGAGCCCACTGAAATGCGGTTTCGAATAAAGTGTTGGCGGCAGATTGGTCCTCTACCACCTCAAAATAACCAAATAAACCGCTTTTTGTGCCCAGCGTCTTGTTGTAATGCGTGTTGTTCATCAAGGCAATCCGGCCCAGGGTGCTGCCGTATTGATCTTCGGCGACATAAAAGTCTGCGGTGGAGTGTTCGTAAAAGGGATGAACCTGGGGATCGAGCAGCTTTTTCTGTCCACCAATCAGCGGGGGAACCCACTGTTTGCTGTCTTTATACAGCTCAAAGGGAAACATCACCCATTGTTCGACATCTTTTTCTGATTGGATGTTCAGTTTTTTGATTTTCATAGATTAATCTCCGGGATGTGAAATTAGAAAATAGACCGAGGGATTTCCTCGGTCTATTGTATCAAGATGTGTCAAATTCTATAAGTCGATTATATATACCCGGTGGTTTTTATACTCTTTACCGCCCAGATTTTTCAGGTCCTGACGCATCTCCCAGGTGGTTTCCGCAACCTGGGGCATATCCCCGTGGATGAAGGGGTACTCATCCATGCTTTTCGCCATTTCTGAGTACATCACCGCGTTCCCGCCGCGCCCCCGGAATTCAGGCAAAATGCCGGTACCGTTGAATGAGATCCACTCTGTACGGCGAAGTTCAAGCAGCAGGTCGAAGATTCCGAGAGGGAAGAGCCTGCCGCCATTGCGCTGTAAGGCTGCGGAGATGTCTTTGAACGAGAACAGAAAGCCAACAATTTCACCTTCGTGCAGGATCACCTTGAATAGCTTGGGATCGGCGATTACCAGGATATTCTCAACCACAAAATCAACTTCTTTATCAGAGAGCGGGTAGTATTCCCAGTTGTTGACAAATGCTTTATTGTAAGCTTCTCCGATCCTGCGTCCCCAGGCGGCCAGCTCGCGTTTGTTTTTGAAGCGTTTAACTTCAAATGTACCGCGCTTGATCACCCGTTCGGCGATGTTATGAATCCGTTGGGGAAAAGTCTCCCGAATATTGCCAACATCGAAATAGCAGGAGAGGAAATCAACTTCAGTGCGGAACCCCATATTCTCCATCAGGGTGGGGTAGTAGGGGTAGTTGTAGGCCATCATCGTCATCATCTGGCGGTGTTCGAATCCGCTGGTCTGAATGCCATACCCATCCAGCGGGCCAAAACCTTTGGGGCCAACCACCTGTTCTAAGCCGCGCGCCTTTGCCCATTCAAATACTTTCC
>JBDLJU010000310.1:0-2887 GCA_039714215.1 Chloroflexota bacterium
CGGTCCAATCCTGCTCGGGGTTGGCGCGCCGGTGCACGTGCTCCAGATGGGTGATGATGTCGAGGATATTGTCAATATGGCCGCTGTGGCCGTGATGGATGCCGGCAGCCGCCAGTAACTCAAGAATTTCAAAACTCAAAATCTCAGGCGGCCTGCCTGAGATTTTTTGCTATAATCGGGGAGAGTCCTGGAGGTGCGTAGTGGAAAAGACCAAAATATTATTCGTGTGTCAGGGAAATATCATCCGCAGTCCCCTGGCGGAGCATCTTTTTTCTCAGCTTGCCGTCGAAGCGGGTCTGGGAGATAAATATCAGGTCGATTCGGCAGGGACGATCAGCTACCATACCGGCGAATCACCCGATGCCCGCATGCGCCAGGTGGCTGCTCGGCACGGCCTGGTCTATGATGGGCAGGCGCGCCAGGTCCGAATAGCGGATTTTGATCGTTTTGACTGGATCATCCCGGCGGACAGCAGCAATTTGAGAGACCTCAAGCGTCTGGCGCGTGGTCCCGAGGATGAGGCCAAGCTGCACACCATGCGCAGTTTCGATCCGCAGGGCAGCTCTACGGATTCGGTGCCTGACCCGTACTACGGTGGGATCGACGGCTTCGAAGTCACCTACCAGATCGTGAGGCGTTCCTGCCAGGGACTGCTGGATGCCCTGGAAAGCGGCAAGCTGGAACTACCGGAATGAACATTCCGGCAGTCAGTGAGTGGCTCGACGAGCAGGGTTTCGGGGAGGTAGTCACCAGCCGGGGGGTGGGGGGCGGCTGCATCAACAACGGCGCCCGCCTGCAGACCAGCTCGGGGACCAGTTTTTTTCTCAAGACGAATAGTAATTCACCCAGAGATATGTTTGCCCGCGAGGTCGATGGGCTCAGGGCGCTGTCTGTCCCTGATGGACCGCTGGTCCCTGAGCCGTATTTACACGGGGATGATTTCCTGTTAATGGAAGATCTGGCACCGGGTAAGAAAAGGAAGGATTACTGGCAGAAATTCGGCCAGCAGATGGCCGCCCTCCACAACCACACCAACGATCAATTCGGTTTCGATGCGGATAACTACATCGGCAGCACGCCGCAGCCCAACCCGTGGACAGCTGACGGCTTCGAATTTTTCGCCAAACACCGCCTGGGCTTCCAGGCGGAGCTGGCCGCCAGACGCGGCCTGCTGACGGGGAGCGAAGCCCGGCAGGTAGACCAGCTGGCCAGCCGTCTGCCGGACCTGGTGCCTGAGCAGCCCGCCTCGCTGAGCCACGGTGACCTGTGGAGCGGGAACGCGACCAGCGACCAGCATGGCCAACCGGCAATCATTGACCCCGCCGCTTACTACGGCTGGGCCGAAGCAGATCTGGCGATGACTGCTTTGTTTGGTGGCTTTCCGGGGGAGTTCTACTCGGCGTACAATGAAGTCCGTCCGCTGCCCGAAGGCTGGCGGGAGCGCTTTGAATTGTACAATTTGTACCACCTGCTCAACCACCTCAACCTCTTTGGGCGGGGGTATTACGGCCAGGTGATCCAGATTGTGGGGCGGTTTGGGTGAAAGTAATTTCTCTGCCCGTTGAATGAGAGGAGAAATTTCTCAAAACTTCTAATAGTTAAGGGAGTAAATATGACAATCAAATCAGTTTTTTCATCAAAAAGGATAGTGTAACATTGGTTTTGCTATTTCTAGTGAGCTTATTAATCCTGGGGGGCTTGATTTATTCTAAGAAGCAAGAGGTGAGAAATCTTGACCCTGACTCTGTACTAATGGTGTTTCAAGATGCGGGTTATCATGTGACCAATATTGAGACAAATATCAATGATTACTTTTCACCTATGGGTGATTTTAAGGGTGGGCTAGAATTTGAGATAGTTGAAGATGATGAAACTTATGGGGTTTTTACTAGTTCCCTATAGCTCTTGGTTAGAGGCTTGGCTAATTTCAAATAAAATTAATAAAAGGGATAAGCAATGGGTGGCGATTTTGGTTGGTCATTCCATTATGGTACCACTCTTGTTTTTATCTGGCCTTCAGATCAGGAATTTTGTGATGATTTATTGACTATGCTGAAACAAACACCGTAGCCGATTGGAACATGCTAGCCCTTCCTTTACACCAAAAAATTTGAGCACCCACGCCAATACCTAAGTAATGTTTTCCAGTTTAGTAGTTGAAAACAAGTTTGGAGCAAATATTGATGAATAGAAAGGTAAAAGTAATACTTATAGCGGCTATCCTGATAACGTTGGCGGTGCTGATCGGCTCATGGGTTTCTGGTCGGATATACGCAGCGAAACATGAGAAAATTGATTTGACCCCTTGGGATGTTGTTGAGATTTTCCAAGATGAAGGATATGAATTTCATTCAATCCAAGCATACGAGCATCATGAAATTGGAGGAAGGTTTGGAGAAACTGATCAATTCATAGCGCTTGAGTTGGACGATATGACAGTATTAGTGTTTTCATATTCGATGTCATGGGAGGATGCGAGACAGGCAGTAATTATTGCAAACAGGCTAGATAAGCTCTGGAACGGTGGGAATGGTTTTTCGTTTCATTATGGACCGGTTGTTGTTACAGTTCCTTCTTCAAATAAAGAATTCGGTTTGGAGTTATTAAGCGTATTAGAAGAAAAAGACTAATTCTGCGCTCTACCGGTAATCCAACGACTTCTGGTTGCCTTCCTCTGTTTTGTTGATCAGATCATCCAATCATGCCCCGGCTTTCTGTAGGGGCCGGGCATGCCCGGCCCGGGCGACGCATGCATCGCCCCTACGCGGGATTGTTAAGTTTGGAAACGCATCGGAGGTAATGATTATTATTAGAAAGTTACTGCTTGGTTTTCTGCAGCTGCCCAAAACAGGAAATTGTAAGCTCTACCGGTAATCCAGCGACTTCT
>JBDLJU010000311.1:0-2867 GCA_039714215.1 Chloroflexota bacterium
GACCCACCCTGATATGGAACGCTTCTTCATGACGATCCCTGAAGCAGTCCACCTGGTACTGCAAGCTTTTGCAATGGGTGCTGGTGGCGAGGTTTTCTTGTTGAATATGGGCAAGCCAGTGAAGATCAGCGATTTGGCCAACGATTTGATCCGGCTTTCGGGTCTTGAGCCCGGGCAGGATATTGAAATTGTTTTTACCGGGATGCGGCCTGGCGAGAAGATGAGTGAAGAGCTCTGGGATGAAGGCATTGGCCACCACACCACAGATCATCCTGACGTAACCCGGATTGATGAAAATGAATTATTAGATTCGGATGCATTGTCTTCGCTGTTGGAACAGCTGCTTAAATTTGCTGCAGATGGCAACGTTGAGCAGCTTGTGGAAAAATTGGACAGCGTGATCCCTGGTTCAACGATTCGAGAAACCCCAACCCCTGATTTAACATCAATTGTTTAAGATTGGTATTCTAAATGTCAATACTGAAGCTTGAAGCCTGGAAAAATTACCTTGAGCGCTATCCTGAGGCGCATCTGCTGCAGACAGCTGAGTGGGGAGCGTTGAAAGCTGATTTTGGCTGGCAGCCTGTCTGGATTTCCGCCGGAGATGTCGGCGCGCAGGTGCTCTTCCGCAGCCTGCCGCTGGGGTACAGCCTGGCGTATATTCCCAAAGGCCCATTGGGGAGCGATTGGGGAGCGCTCTGGCCGGAGGTGGATGCGCTCTGCCGTCAGCGCAAAGCAGTTTTTCTAAAAGTTGAACCAGATGCCTGGGATGGAGACCCTGTTGAAGACCTGTTGGCTGGGGCAGGCTTCAGGCCCAGTGCGCACGAGATCCAACCCCGGCGAACCTTCACCATTGATATCAGCGGGGATGAAGACCAGATTTTGGCCGCGATGAAGCAGAAGACACGCTACAACATCCGGCTGGCAGCCAGGAAAGGTGTGACGGTCGCCGCCTCTTCAAATTTGGAAGAATTTGGTCAGCTGATGGATGTCACCGGCGAGCGGGACGCCTTTGGCGTGCATACCCTGGACTACTACCGCAGGGCGTACGAGTTGTTCCATCCCGCGGGGAAGTGTGAGCTGCTGATCGCCTCTTTTGAGGACCAACCGCTGGCGGGAGTGATGGTCTTCAAGCAGGGTAAGCGGGCATGGTATTTGTATGGCGCATCAAATAACCTGCAGCGCAACCTGATGCCGACCTATCTGGTGCAGTGGGAGGCAATCCGCTGGGCGAAAGAGCAGGGCTGCACTGAGTACGATTTGTGGGGCGTCCCAGATGCGGAACAGCAGGTGCTTGAAGAGACCTTTATGCAGCGCTCGGATGGATTGTGGGGAGTCTACCGCTTCAAGCGCGGCTTTGGCGGGGCTCTGAAGCGATCTGCTGGCGCGTGGGATAAGGTCTATAAGCCAGCCGTGTATTTGCCGTATCGGTTATTGATGGCGCGGAGGGGAGAGTAGGGAAATATGAATTGCGAATTGTGAATTGTGAACTGTGAGTGAGGGAGAATGAAAGTGTTGGTTTGATATGGGTTAGGAAAATTAGGGAAATAGGGATGGTGAGATGAATTTTGAAAATTGGTTAATCGATGCCCAAAAACAACTCCGGAACGATCCATTATGAAAGTCGAAATATTATCAATTGGGGATGTATTTATATGATCAGGCTTGGGAAGATTGTGACCGGCTGAGTAAGGATTTCAGAGGAAAAGAGATTGCAAAACAATTAATTAGGAGCACAGGAAGCATTTGTGCAAATATGGAGGAGGCCTATGGTCGGCCGCTGGGCTCAGCTGATCAACGGAGGATATTGCGAATATCATTGGGCGAAGCGAGGGAATCTAAGGGTTGGTATTTGCGTGGGAGACACATATTGCCAGAGGATGTGCTAGAATCACGTTTGGATATCCTGGATCAAATCATAGCTTTATTAGTAAATATCGTTTATAAGAAGTGATCATAAATCACAATTCATAATTCATATAGAAACAGAAACCATGAACAAAAAAAGCTGGCATAACATCATTTCCTCCCTCCCCAACCCGCACTTGCTGCAGAGTTGGGAGTGGGGTGAGGTCAAAGAGCAGTTTGGTTGGACGGCGCATCACAAGGTCTGGCAGGACGGCGACCGGGTGGTGGCCGCGGCCTTGGTGCTGGAGCGTACGGTGAATCTGGGGGGTATCTCACCACGACTGCGGATGCACTACACGCCGAAAGGTCCGCTGCTGCGCGATTGGGAAGATGCGGCATTGCGAAAACGTGTTCTCGATGAACTGGAAGTTTTTGCCCGGTCCCGCGGCGCGTTTTTGCTAAAGATCGATCCGGATGCACAGCTGGGTGTTGGTGAACCAAGCACCTCAGATGTTGACGATGGATTTGCAGGTACCGCGCTGGTCAGTGAATTGACCCAAAATGGTTGGCGATTTTCTGGCGAGCAGGTGCAGTTCCGCAACACGGTAACTCTCGATTTATCCAAATCTGAAGAAGAATTGCTTGCAGCGATGAAGCAGAAGACGCGCTACAATGTTCGCCTTGCCGGGCGAAAGGGTGTTTCTGTGCGATCGGGGACTGTTGATGATTTTGAAATGCTCTTCCGCATGTATGTGGAAACTGCCGTCAGGGATGGCTTCACCATCCGCGGTAAAGAATATTATCTCGCTGTCTGGCACAGCTTCTTTGATGGCGGAATGTTTGTTCCGTTAATTGCTGAAGTGGAAGGCGAGCCGGTAGCCGGATTGATGTTGTTCTACTACGGCGGCACGGCTTATTATTTGTACGGTATGTCGCGCGACCTGCATCGCAAGCTGATGCCGACCTATTTACTGCAGTGGGAGGCAATCCGAACGGCCAGGGAAAAAGGCTGCACCATT
>JBDLJU010000312.1:0-2861 GCA_039714215.1 Chloroflexota bacterium
TGATCGAGATTGTCCCAGAGGAAGGCATTTTCATCGCGATGCACACCCTGCTTGAGCCAGGCGATCATGTGGTCAGTATGCAGCCTGCCTATCAATCGCTCTACCAGTTGGCGGAAACGATCGGCTGTCAGGTTTCTCCCTGGTGGCCGCGGGAGGGCTGGCATTTCCACCCCGATGATCTTGAAGCACTGCTCACCCCCCAGACCAAAATGGTGGTTGTCAATTTTCCCCACAATCCAACCGGGGCTTTGGCTTCTAAAGCAGACTTTACCCGCATCGCGGATCTGGTTCGAGAGCGAGACCTGATCCTTTTCTCTGACGAGATGTACCGCTGGTCGGAGTATCACCCTGACGACCGCCTGCCCAGCGCTTGCGAACTGTATCCAAAGGCGGTCTCGCTGTGCGGCGTATCCAAGTCGCTGGGATTGCCCGGACTGCGGGTCGGCTGGCTGGCGACCCAGGACGAGGAAATCATCGCAGGCTTCAAAACTTACAAAGACTACACCACGATCTGTGGCAGCGCTCCCAGCGAAATCCTGGCTTTGATTGCGGTAGAAAATAAGGATGTGATTGTCGAGCGCAACCTGTCAATCATTCGGGACAACCTAAATTCCCTGGATGAATTCTTTTCTGAGCATGCTGCCCTGTTCCATTGGGTGCGCCCTAAAGCAGGCACGGTGGCCTTCGCCGAGTTCAAGGGAGAAATGCCGATTGATCAGTTTGCTGAGAAATTGGTCACTGAGCGAGGGACGATGCTCGCCCCGGGAACGATCTTCGACTACCCCGGAACCCACTTTCGCCTGGGGTTTGGACGACGCAATTTTCCTCAGGCTTTGACTCACTTGGCGGCTTTTTCTGCTGAGTTGTGAGCTAAGGGCTCGCAAGAAAATGCAAAAGCTTTCTTTTCAATTTTCCCAGAGAGTGGCATAATTGGCGCGATGAAGATCAAACTTCTCTTGATGGTTGGCGTACTCTTTTTATTATATGGGTGCACACAGGCGCCTCTCTCTGAACCTGCCTCCACACCAGTGCTCACCCGCACGGCAACGCTGACTCCTCTGTCCACGGTGACCCCAACGAAAACCCTGGTTCCCACAGCGACCCAGGTGCCGACCAGCACCACCGTCCCTACACCAACCTGGGCAGTGGTTGGCCCGGGAGAGGTAATCGCCCCAATCCTGCTCTACCACCATATTGACCCTGAACTTAATTCCCCACTCTACAACGTGTCTCCGGAGCAGTTTGCCGAGCAAATGCAGGCTCTCGCCGATTGGGGCTATACCACCATCACGATTGCACAATTGGTAGAGGCAATTAACCAGGGTGCTGTCCTGCCGCCTCGTCCAATCGTAATCACTTTTGATGACGGCAATCACAGCGTGTTCCAGTACGCTTACCCAATCATGCAGCAGCACGGCTTTGTGGGAGTCAACTACCTGGTAGCTAACCGTTTGCAGGCAGATGGTTTCATGGGAGTGGAGGAACTAACTGAGCTGTATAAAGCCGGGTGGGAGGTTGGTTCCCACAGCTACACGCACCTTGATCTGCGCACAGATCATGACAAGGCCTTCGACGAAATCTACCATTCCAGGTTGGATCTTGCCGCGGACCTGGACCAGCCGGTGATCAGCTTTGCATATCCTTTTGGCGGCATTGACGACTATCTTGGGGACCGTGTTGGCAAATGGGGGTACAGCGCCGCAGTTGGATTAGGTAAACAGTTTGTCCACAATACTTTTTCGCTCTACTATCTATCCCGTATCGAAATCAAGCAGGCCCTTAGCCTGGAAGAATTTGGTTCCCTGCTGCCCTGGTCATCACCTCCAAATTAACAAATTTTCAATCATCAAGGATCAATAAACCGGAAAAAATCCTGGTGTGAATTTACACTACGTACCTGAAATTTGTCTGGGGTTTACTGTTCACTCAAAAATCACTTATTGCTTTCAGCAGGCTGTAATTAAAATAAATCATCGCAGTGAAATCTCACTGCGATGATTTGTGTCAAACTGGGAGTTTGTTGGTTATGCTTGTTTTTTGCGGGTGACAACGAAGGTAATCACAGCCAGCAGGAAGACCACGGCGATCGCAATGGCCAGAGCAGTAAAGTTGCTCTCTTCTTCGACAACTGCTGGAGTTTCAGCTGCAGCTTCCTCAGCGGTATCCTCTGCAGGTTCTTCAACAACTTCTTCTGCAACTTCCTCGACAACCTCTTCTACTACTTCCTCCAAAGAAGGAACAGAGGACAGTCGAGTAATTTCTTCTGCTGAGTAGCCGAGGGCTGCAAAGTCAAGTACGCTGTCTGTTGCGTGGCAGGCGGTACAACCCAAAGCTTCTGTAGCAGGAGCTACCTGGTGGGTGATCGGCCAGTACATTACAGTGTCAACCCAGGCCAGGTCACCACTGAATTCTGATCCGGCAGCTGCCATACCGCGGGTTGCAGCAAGATCCCAGTCCCAGGCTTTCCAGTATGCATCAGCTGCGAACTCGCCGCTCGGCATCAGGAATGGAACGACCATCTCGTTATTTCCTGCATCAAAGGGTTGGCGTCCAAGCATTTCCTTGAATGGGAAAATCTTGCCGCCTTCAGCGCCCATTGCAGCGGTGGGGGCAGCCAGCTTGATTATTTCACTGCTGTCCATCTCTTCGCCGGTTGTGGCCCAGTACATTTCACCATCAAACCACATATAGGTTGGTGTCACATCAGCTTCCCATGCGAATTCACCTTTCTTGAAGTTATACACATCAACTGTGATCCCGCCAACCTCTTCTTTGACAACACCCTTTTCTTTATCACCAGCGGTCTCCCAGCTCCAATAGGTCTTGGTGGGGAATTCGCGGGCAAAGGTCGGGATGTGGCA
>JBDLJU010000313.1:0-2841 GCA_039714215.1 Chloroflexota bacterium
AAGCGAGTTGAAACAGAGACCAGTTTTTATTGTGGGGCACCCAAAAGCGGGCACCTCACTGCTGCTGAATCTGTTAGATTCTCACTCACAGTTGGTGGTCTTCCCGGAGGAAACGCTTTTCCTGCGCCGCGTGCTGCCACTGCTTGAGAAGTCTCCGCGGGGGGCCTGGTATGGGATCGCCAAGGCAAATTTAATTGATTTTTTCAACTGGAATACTGAATCGACGGTGCCCAGTCAGGCAGGATTTGAGACGCATGATTACTCGTTTATTTCCTTCGATGCCGTTGAAAAGGCAATGGAGAAGGATTGGGGTTCAGTTGCCACATATGGCGATGTACTCAGTGCCGCGGTAATTGCATTTGGTGATGCTGCCGGACAGCTGAGCGAGTCTGCTTCCCGATGGGTGGAAAAGACCCCACTCCATGAGTATGCTGCCAATAAGATTTTTGAGCTGTGGCCCGAAGCAAAGATACTGCATATTGTGCGTGATCCACGCGATAATTTTTCATCGTACGAGCGTAAACATGCCGATTGGACAGCTCAACACTTTGCCCGCAAATGGCGGCGTTCTACTCGAGCGGGATTGACCAGCTTGCGGCGTTTTGGACCAGATCGTTACCTGATGCTCAAATATGAAGATCTGGTTTTGGATAACCAGGAAGTAATTGAAAGAATTTGCACGTTTTTAGAGATTAGATTTGAGGAGATTTTAAACCAGCCTACAAAAGTTGGGAAAGCATGGTCGGCGAACACCATGTTCGGGGTTGGTTCCGAACAAATCAGCAGCGCCCCCGTAGGACGGTGGGAAAACATCCTCTCCAATGATGATGTCACCGTGATCGAGGTGATCGCTTCAAAACAAATGAAAGCCTGCGGTTACCCGCAGAAACGTCAGTGGGGACTGAGGGGACTTGTTCATGGTGGATATTGGCGGTTACGTCAAAATTATTATTTCAGTTTAGGCGCGGGGCGGAACAAAGTGAGGCAAGATTAATCATGCGAACGATCACGATAGTATCTGCCCCGAAACCCTTCACCGAAGCGCATATTGCGATGATCCAGAGCAACGCGATCCACTCCTGGAGCAAACTGGAAGGCGTTGAAGTGCTTCTGATGGGTGATGAGCCCGGGATGGCGGAAGCGGCTGAGAAATTCGGCGTGCATCAGGTCCCAGATGTGCCTTGCAGCGAGACCGGCGTGCCTTTGATCAACGGGATGTTTGACCGGGCTCGACAAGAGTCTGCGGGGGATTTGCTCGCTTTTGTGAATGCCGATATTATTCTGCTTCCAGATTTTATTGAAGCTTCCCGGCGGATTGCGGACCTGCTGGAGAAATTCCTGATGGTCGGACAGCGCTGGAACCTGGATGTGGGCGAGGAGATCGACTTTGCATCTGGCTATGCAGACAGGCTCCGAAAGCTGACATGGGAGCAGGGCAGCCTGCACACATTGAAAGCAAGCGACTATTTTGTTTTCCCCCGCGGTTTATTCACCGAGGTGCCTGACCTGTTGGTTGGGCGGGCAGGATGGGATAACTGGATGATGTATTACGGCACAACCCAGCCCTGGCCGGCGGTGGATGCCACGACCGATGTGGTCTGCATTCACCAAAATCATGATTATGCCCACTTACCCAATGCCCGCCCGCATTATGGGATTGAAGAGAGTCAGATCAATGTGCGGTTGGCGGGGGGCTGGCGGCACATGTATGAGCTGATCGATGTAAACAAACGGTTAGAAAACGGCAGCTTACGTCCGCAGAAGTACCGTCTCGCGCGCTGGCTGCATAAGATTGAACTGCTTTTAGAACCGCAAGATCGGCAGGGAAAGCGCTGGACGCTGACCCGCTACCTCCGTCGGTTTAGAAATAAGGTGATGAGCTATGGCGCGTAGAGGACCAAACCCAGGAAGAGAGCAAGTCACAGGTTATGTCCCCTCCAGGGTGACGGTGGCGGTGTTGGCCTGTGTGCTGAGCACGGATGGCTATTTCCGCTACCGCTTTGATGTGCTCAAGCTGGTGCTGGCTGCACTGAAGGCCAACACAAAAGTTGACCATGACTTGATCGTGTTTGACAATGGCAGCTACCCAGAAGTTGGTGAGTACCTGGCGGGGTTGAAGCAGCAGGGTGAGATTGATTACTTACTGTCATCAAATCGTAATATTGGTAATTTTGGCGCGCTGCGGATGATGTTTAACAGCGCTCCCGGTGAAGTGATCGCTTACCTCGATGATGACGTGTTTGTCTACCCTGGTTGGCTGGAGGCGCAGCTGAATCTGCTGGAGACTTTCCCTAAAGTGGGAATGGTCAGCGGGGTGCCGGTGCGAATGGCGGCCCGGCATTCGAGTGGGTCCTTGAATGGGCTGCTCGAAAACCCGCCGGCAGGTTTGCAGGTTCTCCCTGGACGACACATTCCTGATGAATGGGAATACGACTGGGCAGTTTCTACCGGGCGACGGGCGGAAGAGTTTATCGAAGAAACTCGTGGTTTGGAGGATACCCTGCTGACCTACAATGGCGCTGCCGCAATCGGTTCGGCGAACCATTTCCAATTTGTCGGCTATCGCGAGGTGCTGAAGCAGGGTTTGCCAGAAAAATGGGACCAGCGATTGATGGGCGATATGGTCGAGTTTGATCAGAGGTTAGATCAGCTGGGTTACCTGCGGCTGTCCACCCCAGATCGGTTGGTACGTCATATCGGCAACACGATCAATGCCGAATTGAGCGCAGAAGCGGAAGCGTTAGGTTTGGATAAAGTGGATGCCGGAGAGGTGGCTTTTACCAAGAAACATTGGATTTTGTACCTGCCGCGCAGCCGGAAGATATTAAAAGCGCTGTATAA
>JBDLJU010000314.1:0-2795 GCA_039714215.1 Chloroflexota bacterium
GGGACAATTTGCGCATACCCGAAGTTTACCCCGATCCCATTCAAAGAAGAAAATTTGTGGGAAGGGTACCCTGAAGAGACCAATGCGCCGTATGGTCTGGCAAAGAAGATGCTGTTGGTTCAGGCACAGGCTTACCGTGAGCAGTATGATTTTAATGCGATCTACTTGCTTCCGGTGAACCTTTACGGTCCGCGGGACAACTTCAATTTGGAAACATCCCATGTGATCCCTGCATTGATCCGCAAGTGTGTGGAAGCCAAAGAACGCGGCGATGCTCAGATCGAAGCATGGGGTACCGGCGCACCGACAAGAGAATTTTTATACGCTGGCGACGCGGCAGAGGGGATACTGCTGGCTGCTGAGAAGTATGAGAGCAGTGAACCGGTCAACCTGGGCTCTGGGATGGAGATCAGCATTAAGGATTTGCTTGAACTGATTGTTAAGCTGACCGGGTTTGAGGGCGAGATTGTGTGGGATGAGGACAAGCCCGATGGGCAGCCGCGCCGTGCGCTCGATGTGGAGCGCGCCAAGAACTCCTTTGGCTTTGAAGCGCAGATGTCGTTCGAGCAAGGCTTGAAGAATACGATTGAATGGTACAAGGCTAACCGCGATAAGGTTGCCTAGTTGGACGGGAAGGATGCTAAAAGCTGATGCGTGAAACTTCGATAGAAGCAAAAAAAACCGAAAGCACCCCCGCAACCTTGATGCTGAAACCCAGCAAAGGCTGGGTGTCGCTGCAGTTGGGAGATTTGTGGCGCTACCGTGAGCTGATCTACTTCCTCACCTGGCGAGATGTGCTGGTGCGTTATAAGCAGACCTTGCTGGGGGCATCCTGGGCGGTGATCCAACCGGTGATGCAGATGCTGGTATTTAACTTCCTGTTTGGCTCGGTGGCCGATATTTCTACCGGAGACATTCCCCGGCCGGTGTTTACCTTTGCCGCGCTGCTGCCCTGGAACTTGTTTTCAAAAGCGTTGAGTGATGCCAGCCGCTCGTTGGTCTCCAGTGCGAGTATGATCACCAAAGTGTATTTCCCCAGGTTGGTGATCCCGCTGGCATCCACGCTGAGCGGGGTGGTCGATTTTGCAATTGCTTTTCTGATCTTGATGGGGATGATGTTTTACTACCAGGTACCCCTCACCAGTCAGCTGTGGGCTGTGCCGCTGTTTATTCTGCTCACTCTGGTGGCAGCGTTGGGGGTGGGGTTGTGGTTTTCAGCCTGGAATTTACATTACCGTGATGTGCGCTATTTGCTGCCGTTCTTGACGCAGTTCTGGCTGCTGGCAACACCGATTGCCTATCCGCTGAGCGAGATCGCTGAGGAATGGCAGCTGCTGTACTCGCTAAACCCGATGGTTGGGGTGGTTGAGGGCTTCCGCTGGGCGCTGGCGGATGGTCCACCGGTAGACAATACGGTGCTGACCTTATCGATTTCGATCAGCGTGTTGGTGATGATCAGCGGTTTGTTTTATTTCAAACGTATGGAACGTACGTTTGCGGACAAGGTATAAGGCAGCAAAGCGATGAGTAACTCAGTGATTAAAGTTGAGGGGTTGGGCAAAAGTTACCAGATTGGGGCGACGATTGACCGCTCTCCTACATTGCGTGATGCGATTGTGGATGCAGCCAAATGGCCTCTGGAAGTTATCCAGGGAAAAAGAAGGCCGCGCAAAGAAACGATTTGGGCGCTGCAGGATATCTCTTTTGATGTGAAGCAGGGCCAAGTTTTGGGTGTGATCGGGCGCAACGGTGCTGGGAAGAGCACGCTGCTTAAGATCCTTTCACGGATTACAGAACCGACCACAGGCTATGCCCGGATTACAGGACGGGTCGGGTCGCTGCTTGAAGTGGGGACTGGCTTTAACCCGGAACTGACCGGACGGGAGAATATCTTTTTAAACGGCGCCATCCTTGGGATGGGACGAAAAGAGATTGTCCGAAAATTTGACGAAATAGTTGAGTTCTCTGGCGTAGAGCAGTTTATTGATACACCGGTAAAACGTTACTCTTCGGGGATGTATTTAAGACTGGCGTTTTCGGTAGCCGCCCACCTGGAGCCTGAAATATTGGTCGTGGATGAAGTGCTGGCTGTCGGTGATGCTGATTTCCAGCGCAAGTGCCTTGGGAAGATGGGCGACGTGGCCAGTGAAGGTCGTACGGTGTTGTTTGTCAGCCATAATATGTCGGCGGTGATGAGCCTGACCAATGAGGCGATTGTGCTGGACAAGGGGCAACTGGTATTTCGTGCGCCGACGCAGGAAGCGGTTGAATTCTATATGTCCTCTGGATTTTCGCAGAGCAGCGAACGACGCTGGCAGCCCGATGAGGTTCCGGCGAGCGCCGCTCCGTTTATGCCAATTGCGCTGCGGGTGATTGATCCCCGCGGGCACAGTTCAGATAATGTGCGCTCAATTGAGCCTCTAACGGTGGAGATGGAATACGAGCTCGCTGAAGCGATCCAGGGATTGCGGGTAGGGATCTATCTGCAGACAGTGCGCGGCGAATTGGTATTTGTTTCCTTCGATACCGATTCGACGGATGTTTTTAAGCAGCACGCTACCCGCGAAGCAGGAAGATATATCAGCCGCTGCCAAATCCCGGCAGATATATTTAATGAAGGGCAGTATGTCTTGGGGATGAATGCCAGTACCTTTAAGGTGAAACGCTATTTCCAGGACGAGCATGCCCTCTCTTTCACAGTCGATGCGGCGGGGTCGCCTGGAAAGCAGTGGGCGGAAGTGCGGATTGGTACGATCCGACCAAGATTGAATTGGCAAATTAAGGAAGTTGTGGCG
>JBDLJU010000315.1:0-2787 GCA_039714215.1 Chloroflexota bacterium
TGAGCGACCATATCCACGACCGGGATGCGGCGGAACTCATGCCGCTGGCAGCGGGAGAGCACCGTGGCTGGGATCTTGTGCACTTCGGTGGTGGCCAGCACAAAAATTGCATGGGGAGGGGGTTCTTCTAAAGTCTTTAACAGCGCATTGAAAGCCGCAGTAGAGAGCATGTGGACTTCATCGATGATGTAGATCTTGAAACGTCCCTGGTTGGGGGAAAAATTGATCTTGTCCCGCAGGTCTCGGATATCTTCAACACTGGTGTTGGATGCGGCATCAATCTCGATCAGGTCAAGGAAGCTGCCTTTATTGACCGCAAGGCAGTGGTCACACTGATCACACGGGCGGGCAGCCAAATCTTCTTCGAGGCAGTTGACTGCCTTGGCAAGGATGCGGGCGATCGAGGTTTTGCCGGTACCGCGCGGCCCAGCGAACAAATAGGCATGTCCCTGCTTACCGGCGGCAACCGCATTGCGCAGGGTGACCACGATGTGCTGCTGACCGATGACCTGGTCCCAGGTTTGGGGACGCCATTTACGATAATACGCTTGAGTCATAAATTTTTCTTGGTTTGTGTGGTTAATAATAGGTATAAGAAGAGTGTATCAGAGGGCGATAGGCTTGGCAAGTCTTTAGATGAGAGAACGAATTTTATAAGAGGGAACCGTGTTTTTACTCAATTTCCAGCTCAACCCGCTGGTTTTCGAGGTTGACCTTTGCCCGAAAAAACCCGAGAAGACAGCCTACGGCACCTCAAAGACCGCCTGCACATCGCCGTTGGGATCAACCAGGTAGGCTTTCTCACCAACGCTCCAGACTGCCTCGGTCTGCCCCCAATACATCTCGACAACGGTGTTGGTGCCGGACTGCGAGTAAACGGTGACTGCCCCCCCGCTGAACATGGTTAACGCCGGGAAAGAGAACACATGCCCATCTTCGTCCTGCAGCTGCCAGCCAACCAGGGAGACTTCCTCATCGCCGATGTGACGCACCAGGACCCGCTCGGAGAGCAAATCCCCGGCGCCAATAACAGTATCGATCTCCAGCTGTCCAATGGCGACATCTACGGGGTCGCCGGAATCGGCGGGCTGATCAGGTGCGGTGTGATCATCCGCCGGTTCAAGGTCGCCATCCTGAGCAGAATCAGCGGTCAAATCAGAGGGTGTCGTGGGAGTTAAATTCCTGTTCAGCACACTGACCACGATAAAGGTCGTCAGCGCAGAGACAAAGATATTAAGCAGCACAAAATACAGCACCCGTTTTCTAGTTTGCATATTTACACTCCATATTTAATGAATCATAGCATATTTTAGCAAGACCGCCACAGATAACCCGTACCGGTGTATTGACAGCGTCTCAATATCAACTAGAATCTTCCCATGGCTTATTTGATTGATGGGCACAACCTGATTGGCAAGCTCCCGGGGATCGCCCTGGACGATTTGGACGACGAGCAGCACCTGATCGAGGCACTCCAGGCCTACTGCCAGGATACCGGCAAGCGTACGGAAGTGTACTTCGACGCCTCTGGCAGCGGACACGGGCACGCCCGCGCCCACGGACGGGTGACAGCCCGCTATGTGCGCTCGGGGGAGACCGCCGACCAGGCCATCGCCCGGCGCTTGAAGCAGCTGGGGAAAGAAGCGCCCAACTTCATCGTGGTCTCCTCCGATAACCAGGTGCTGGCTGCCGCCAGGCGTGCCCGGGCACGCTCACTGACCTCGGAAGAGTTTGCTCACCAGGTAGACAGCCGCGGGGGAAAAAGCCGCGGCAGTGAGCCTTCCCTGAGTAAAGATGATATTGACAGCTGGTTGGAATTATTTGGCGGGGAGGACTCCCCCTAGCGGTTTAAGCACCAAGAGCCAGGTCGTTTTGCCTGGCCCTTGGTAAGGAGGAGGAGAAGAAGAGATTTTCCTAAGCGCCTTAATCTTATCTGAAACCAATGGGGAATACTTGACGCTTGCCCGCCACTTAGATCGCGAAACCCCGATAAAATCCCTACTATTTGCCTACGGAGAGGGGAATATGGAAATTTGAGTTGTGAATTGTGAATTATGCGGGGAGATTAATTAGAAGGCGATCTGGGGAGAAAGATGCCCAAAAGATTAATCTAAACCATTAGATTTTTCACAAGGTTATTGTCTATAATAGAGAAACAGATTGACAATTTGCCTTGAGGAGGGCGTTGATGAAACTAACAGAACTATGGAAAACCAGGAAAAAAGCTACCGTGTCATTTGAGCTGTACCCGGCACGGAATGAGAAAGCCGCCATACGGCTGGAAAAAGCGATCGATCAGCTGTCAGCCCTGGAGCCGGATTTTGTCTCGGTGACCTTCGGCGCGGGTGGCACCACCCGCGAGGGATCGTATGCCCTGCTGGAGAAATTGATCCGCGATAAGGGACTGATGGCGGTGGGATATTTTGCCGGTTTTGGCCTGTCGCCTGCAGAGATCAGCGCGGTGCTTGACAGCTACCAGGAACTGGGGATCGAGAATATCCTCGCAGTGCGCGGCGACCCGCCCCACGGCGACGAACCCTTCACCCCGCACCCAGAGAGCTTCCCCTACGCCTCGGACCTGATCGCCTACCTGCGCCCCAGATACGACTTCTGCCTCGGGGCGGCAGGCTATCCCGAAGCTCACATCGATGCCGAATCCGCTGAGAAGGACCTGGAATTCCTCAAGCTGAAAGTCGACAACGGCGCCGAATACATCATCACCAACTACTGCTACGACAACCAGCTGTTCTTTGACTTTGTGGAGCGCGCCCGGGGAGCCGGGATCGA
>JBDLJU010000316.1:0-2776 GCA_039714215.1 Chloroflexota bacterium
CTGAAAATGTTCGGGCCGGGACCGTAGTGGAACCTTCATCGGTGATCTTGGCGCCAATCCACGCGGTAATCCCCATCTCGAGGTTGGTGGCGGAAAGCCGCAGGCGGCCTTCGTCGGTGGCAACGAGGACATTTGCCAGAACAGGCAGCGTGCTCCTCGGCGAGACCGCACGCGACACGACACTAAGGCCATGAGCCAGGTTTTCTTGTAATACGGATACTTTCATGGGCGCAATCCCTTCTTCGTCTGCAGGTTATAAAGAGTATACAATGAGAAACGCTTTTTTTCCAGAAGGACTTCGTATTAACTGCATTTTTGCGCGAAATTTGCCAAAATAGTTGTCAGATACTCTCCATGATCAGACTGGTAAGTGTGCAGATTGCAGCCAGGCCGAAAATGACTGCCAGAATATAACCAATTACCATTCCAGATGAAAGAGATCTGAATGATTTCTCCTCACCAGCCTCGGCAAGTTTCTCAATTGTTTTTGCTGCCTGGCGTGCTTGGCGGGCCAGGTTTTGTTCGCTGAGGCCCAGCCAGACCCATCCCGCAGTAACGGTAGGTATAACCAGGCGGGCACCGGTGAAATTTCTCAGCCAGCTGTCCAGGGCCTGGTCACCTGTGATTAAGATGTCTGCCGACAGGATCGTTGCTTTAGCCTGCTCAACCCCTTCTGCGAGGGGCTGCCCGGCTGTCTGGATGATCTGGGGGATGTCTGGGGTTAGTGCTGAGAGCGCCTGGCTGACTTGCTCGCCAAAGGAGCTGCTCTGAGAGACGACCACTACAGGGAAAGATTGCTGTTGGGCAGCGATGGTGGCATCCACTTTGACGCCATCTTGACGGAGCAGCCTCCAGTGATAGATGGTGAAGGCAAGGAACAAACCCAGGGTCCCTGCAATGATGATCACCGTCTTTAAGAGGTTTTCAGTCCCGACATTAAGTAAGGCGCTGATAACTTCATACAGCAGCCACCCGCTGGTAAACATTGAACCAAGCACTCCGGCAAACAGCAGCAAGTATAAATAGATTTTTCGGAGCAAAGAACTACGGGCATTTTCTCCCAGTTCATCGTCTTGGAGGGCGCGAGCCTGTACCGGCCGCCAGTGCAGCACCCAGAGAGGTATGCTGATCAGCAGCACTGCAATCGCGTTGGGCAGGATGGAACCGACTACGGAATCGCATGAAGATATTTGTGAGTAACTGGGCTCACCCACCGAGCAGAAGATTAATTCCGCAATTAAGGAGACCAGCATTTGCAAAGCGACAAAGGTGGAAATTAAACCGCTAAACGAGAGCAGGTAATAGTACAACCGGCGTTGGGCATATTGGCTGGTTTTATTTGGGATCAGGGCGATATCATTCTTCAAGATTTTCCAGTGATACGCCCAAACTGCCACAGAGGGCAGCAGGATTGAAATTGAGAATGCGAATTCATACCACGATAGCTTAAAAGTAATTTCAGGGACAAATATCAGCCTGAAGATTACCCACAGTGCAATCCCGGTGACGAGGATCGAAGCCCAGGCGGCGAGCAGTGTAAGACTGTAAAGCACTCCCCTGCGGATAATCGAATGCTGTTCCTGTGCCTGGCTGGCCGGGTTTGAAATGGAAGTTTGTACATTCTTCCAGCAGTAAACCCAGACGGGGACCCCGACCAGGATTAGTCCGATGGAATTTACCAGGATTGCATTGGAGCTGCGGCTGATGGCATATACCTGATCTAAAATGTACTGGAGCAGCTGGACCCCCCCGCTGAAAGTTAACCCTAAGCCATACAGCACCCAAAGGTAACGGTTTAGCCGCCGCACAATCGGGAAGGCTGCGTCTGGCGGATGTGCCTGCCAGTCTTGTTTGATCACCGAATAGATATAGGCGGCCAGGAGCGCATTGATCATTATCGCGATGATGTTGTCTGCCCAGCCTTGCTGGCCCCCGATGAAGATCGCCTGCTGGTTGGCATTGAAGATTGATGCCAGTATTCGGAGTACGATGGCGAGCAGGTTCTGAATTACCGGGACAGTCAGACTGATCCAGGTGGCGTAAAGGAATACCGCCCGCACGCCGGAGAAACGTTCCTCATCATCTGCGGCTGCTTCCCGCTGTACGGCCCGCCAGTGGAAGAGAAATACCGGCAAGCCAACCAAAATAAACGCCAATCCCCCCGCAAGTACATCGGAGAGGGTGCCGTTGATCATTGAGCGTGCAAGGCTGATCAAAGCCCAGGCAACTACTTCTAGACTGACCAAAGCCACCAGGTAAAAATACAATCTGCGGATCGTTTTCATTTCTCACTCCTTACTAAGAGCTGGCTTAGCGTTAAATTTGGGCCCGATCAAACCAATCCCACCCCCAGAACTGGTAGGGCATGTAGATGATTTTCCAATTCTCATCGGCGTCCAGGATCAATTGGGCATTTTCCTGAGAGCGATATATGCCCCCAAATAAACCTCCGCTGGATTGCACGGTTTCCAGGTTTACCCAGGCAAGACTTTCTTCAGTGTCAACCGATATGATTGTGATCCCGGTACTGCTGCTCTGATTACGATTGAAATATGATTTGAACTCTGCGAAACTTGGTTTCTGCTGCTCTTTAAATTCCGCAGGGAGGTATTGATAGGCCCGCTGATAATCACCGGTCTGTAAAGCATACACATAATTCAGCACAACGGCATCTGGTGTGGTTTCTTCCAGGTAGCCAGTTTCTCCTTTGCGGAGAAAGAACATCCCAATGGCGGCGATCACCAGAACCAGCACGCCAACTAAAATTCCGGTTAAA
>JBDLJU010000317.1:0-2772 GCA_039714215.1 Chloroflexota bacterium
GAGAAAGTCCTCCATCGTCGTCGGGCGAGAGGTAAAGGTATTGGATTCGTGCTCAAGGGCGCCAACAAGTATCTTCATATCTGGTTCTATCAATCCTTGATGTGTTTGATTTTACTTTCAAATTCAACCATGTCTGTTTTCCAGTGTTCTCCGCGCCTGTTCGCGCGCAAAGATTGGTTGACTTTATTCCATTGGGTATTTCAATCCAATTTGGGAGCGAATTTGATCCATGATCTTCATCAGCGCCAGGGTTTCATCGAGGGGCATGATATCGGATTCGATTTTGCCAGAGCGGATGCAGTCTTCAACTTCGACGGCTTCGTAGTGTAAACCGTTGCCTACCAAAGGGCAGGGTATCGTCTCTTCCTTCCCATCTGAATTCAGTGTCAGGCTATCCGTGGCAAACCAGGTTCTGTTGATCCTGATCCAGCCGTCCGTGCCCACAATGGTGGCCTCGCGCGGTGTGTTGGTGCGGATGGCAGCAGAGAGCAGGGCTATTTCTCCTGAGTCGTAACCCAGGATAACGGCGGTCTGTTCGTCGACGCCGGTGGAGCCCAGATCGGCTATGCTGGTGATGCGGTCTGGTGTTCCCAGGATCATATGAGCCAGGGAGAGCGGGTAAATGCCGGCGTCCAACAGCGCGCCGCCGCCAAGATTTAGGTTGAAGAGCCATCCTTCGGGGTTGACATCGGTTCGAAAGCCGAAATCAGCCTGGACCATGCGGATTTTGCCAATAGCCCCTTCAGCAATCAACTGGCGCACTTTGACCAGGACGGGCAGGTACCGGGACCACATGGCTTCCATCAAGAAGAGCCCTTTCTGCCGGGCGGTGGTAATCATTTCTTCGGCTTCTGCGGCGTTGATGGCAAAAGGTTTTTCGCATAGGACGTGCTTTCCAGCATTCAGGGAGAGCAGGGTGTGATCTTTGTGAAAGCGGGGAGGGGTGCCGATGTAAATGATATCGACATCAGGATCGGCTACCAAGGCTTGGTAGCTGCCGTAAGCATTTGGAATGTTGAAGGTGTTTGCGAATGATTTGGCTCGATCCAGGTCGCGCGAACCCACAGCTGCAATCTTTGCATCCGGTACTGCTTCTAAATCTTTTGCAAAATCTGTGGAAATGATACCGGGGCCGAGGATGCCCCAATTGATGGTGTGATCTGGCATTTTTTATCCTTGGTGATGATATTTTGCCTGCTGATGGTAAGGCTGGGGAATCCAATATCAATTACGCAAAATTGCGAATGTCACAAATGGATTTTACCATCCTAGTATTCAACAATCTTTCTTCCATTTTTTTGTTTTCTGTTGGGATCCGTGTATTTTTCTTTCTTTTCCTTCGGCATGAATTTTATCGCTTAAAATCTACCAGATAGGTAACAATATAATACATCACCAAATGATTGTTATCGGTCATCATTCGGCCAAATTTAGGACATACATAAGTATCCTCCTACCGGGTTTTAAGGTGGATAATTCAGGTCTACCCGGATACTAAATACGTATTTTCCAATTTGGGATTATTGATTTCCAAAAAGGTGAGTTATCACTGTGGTACCGGCCCCACCTACGCTTTGCAATAAAGCGATTTCTGGGCTTGGTAGCTGATTGATGCCTGCATTCCCCGTTAATTGTTGCACAATCTCACAGGTTTGATAAATTGCAGTTGCGCCAATTGGGTGTCCTCTGGCTTTAAGGCCGCCCATGGTTGCAATGGGGATCGATCCATCTAGCCCGATTGCCCCTTCCGCTGCCAATCGCCAACCCTCGCCATGTTTTGAAAACCCAATTGCCTCTAATAGTAAGCATGCCATAATGCTGAAGGCATCGTGTGCTTCATAAAAACTAATATCATTCCGGTTTACATTTGCTAGTCTGAATGATTTGATCGCAGACAGCCGAGCAGCTCTCAATAGCAAGGGATTATTCCGGTCGTTGACCCGAAATCGATCTGTGGCAACGCTGGATGCTAATATTTTCACCGGCTTATCAGTAAAAGCCCGCGCCTCTTCTTCTGGAGCTAAAATCACTGCGCTGGCTCCATCACAAACCGGAGAGCAATCCAATAATCGAATAGGGCTAACCACTGTGCGAGATGCCATTACGTCATTGGTGCTGATTTCTTTTTGGAACATTGCATTGGGGTTGTTGAAGGCGTTGCGATGTGCGTTCACTGAAAAATTTGCCAGTGCATCTTCAGAAACATTGTATTTTTGTTGATATAACTTCATCAAGTATGCATTTTTGCTGATTAGGTTTTCCCCCATGTTCACCTCTTCCACTGCGTCCAGCGCTTTTGCCAGGGCTGCTGTGGCTTGCCCGACGCTCATTTTTTCTACTCCAACTGCAATCGCAATATCGGCTTCTCCGCTTGCCACAGCTAAATATGCCATTCTCAACGCTGCTGCGCCTGTGGCTGTGGCTGCCTGAACTTCAAGCGCTTCGATCCCTCTAAAACCAGCCTCATCTGCAATCAGTGCAGCCAGATGTTTTTGGCCTTGCAATTCATCGCTGAGCATGTTTCCGGCAAACAACCCGTCCGCATCCACAACGCCAGCATCTCTCATCGCAAGTTTGATCGCCTTCGTAGCCAGTGTTTGGAGCGACTCTGAATAATGTTTTTTCACCGGGATTTGCCCAATCCCTACAATGCTAACAGGTCTCATAAATATCCTTAAGGTGCTACTAGTGCCGCCAAAGTAGTTTGCCGGAATTCCACGACGCACAAATTATACTCTCATTATCATACAAACAGGTGAAAAAGTTTGTTTC
>JBDLJU010000318.1:0-2760 GCA_039714215.1 Chloroflexota bacterium
CAAAACCATGATGGCAACAAGCGAAGAAAGATTAAAAATCCTACAGATGATCCAGGACGGAAAAATTTCCGCCGAGGACGGCGCGAAACTGCTCGCTGCCCTCGCTGAAAACAGCAAGGCCAAACGCCCCACCGCGTTCAGCCGCAGCGGAGACGCCCGCTACATGCGGGTTAAAGTCACCGACACCATTTCCGGGAAAACCAAAGTCAGCGTTAACTTACCATTGGGTTTGATTGACGCTGGCTTAAACATCGCCTCCAATTTTATGCCCGAGATGGGGGTGGATGCAGCCGATGAGATCAGTGCTGCGATTACCGGTGGGTTGACCGGTAAAATTGTTGATGTGCACGATGAAGAAGACGGCGAACATATCGAAATTTTCATCGACTAGCCATCTCTGATTTTCAACCAGCTGTCAGTAATCAAGTATTCTTCAGTCCTACCCTTCGCTTGCCCTTCACCAAGTAAATTAACTGCGTTTGCAGCCCCTCAGCACTCTGCTCGGGGGCGTAATGCTTAAAGTTATAGAGATCTGCAATTGAGCGATGCTTTAAGTATGAATAAGCGGGATTTAATAATTGAGGGATTTATTCGAACTAAATATCCAACCGGTATCCGACTCCCCGGATGGTCTTGATGATCTCCGGGTTGCGCGGGTCAGATTCAATCGCCTGGCGGAGCCAGCTGATATGTACATCAAGCGTACGCGTGTCCCCGGTGTAATTCGTCCGCCATACTATTTTAAACAGCTCCTCACGATCGACAACCTCACCCTTATTTTCAATCAGGATCATCAATAAACGCAGCAATCGAGGAGTCAGCGTGGTTTTCTTTCCGTTGCAGCGCACCTGGTTGTGGCTTTCATCCAGGATCATTGGACCAAACGAGTGCATGTTTTTTTCATCACCAGGCAAGAGCGGCATGATTCGGTTAACTAATTTTCTCGTAGTAAACGGGAGATGAAGCACATAATTAACCAAGCTCTTTAGCGCGTCAGTGTTTTGCTCAGGATTGCAAATTAGAATGATCGGCAACTCTTTATTGGTTTCCCGCAAGGAATTGCAAATCCGCGCCCCACTCGTCCGCATTGAGGCCGCATTAACCACAACCAGGTCATACTCCTGGCTGGTTAATCTCTCCAATGCGCCCTTTCCTGTAGATACAGTGTCGATGTAAAAACCTTTTTTCTGAAGCAGCGAGACGAAATTCGGGTTTCCAGACCAACGACCTTCTAACCATAGAATTGGCGAATGTGTAATGGAAAGCTTTTCTTTTGCCATCTTCTCCCAATTTAATACTATCTTAAAAAATTATAAGACTTAAATAATTCAATGACCAATTAGAGCGGATTATAATGGCAAACTACAGATTTATCAACCAGCGTTTTTCTAATTGATTTCACCCCTTTGCCACTTCATTGCCTAATGAGAATATCCCATGTTAGAATTACAACTAATTCCCCAAAAAAATAACACTTACCGCAAGGTAATGGAGCTTATTATGAACGAGATGGTTGAAGTTGTTATCGATAGTATCCGGGTAGGTTTAATGTCCCAGAACCGGGTCATCATCCTCCGCGAGGTGGAGGCTGATCGCTTCCTTGCCATCTGGATTGATCCATATATGGCCGAGCAAATCACCTTCGCTCTCCAGGAAGTTGAAGTCGCTCGCCCGATGTCTCACGACCTGTTGAAACAGGTGCTCCAAAACCTCAACGCTCGACTGCTCCGTGTAGAAGTGTTGGACCTAAAGAATGAAGTTTTCTTCGGCAACCTTGTGATTGAAACAGACAGCGGGCACACCCTCAATATTGACTCACGACCATCCGACGCCCTGGCTCTCGCCGTAAGAGCAAATGTACCGATTTTAGTCGCCAACAAGGTAATGGAGGATGCGGGGATTATTCCTGAGGATGACATCAGCCTCCCGGATACAGAAGAAGGCGAAGTTGGCGAAAGAAAACGCAAGCCCCCTGAGCCCGCAGAGAGCGAATCTGGCGAACACCTTTCCATTTTCGAAGATTTCCTCGATAGCATGGATCTCGACCAGGAAGATCCGCCCAACGACGAAGACCCTCAAAAAACTTAATATCTATCATCTTCCAAAATAGCTGCTGATCCCAACAGGGTGAAATGCAGAGTAGTTTGACCTTAACGTTTCAACTTGCCAACCATCGTCTAACCCAAAATTAATATGAGCGACTCTTTTCCATCAGATCAAAATCTATCAGCCAGCCCACAAGTTGTCCCACACTCGCGAGAAGCTGAAGAGGCAGTAATCGGGTCGGTAATGATCAACCCCGAGGCCTATTACGATGTTGCAGAATTCCTCCAAGCCGAGGACTACTACATTCACCGTCACCGCTGGATATGGGAGGCATTCACCAAACTGCACGAGCAGCGCACACCGATCGATATCCTCACCGTTACTGAAGAACTGGATCAACTGGGTTACCTTGGCGAAGTTGGCGGAACGGCCTATCTCACCTCGCTGATTACCAATGTGCCCACTGCCCTGCACGCCGCTGCTTACGGTCATATTGTTGAAGAGAATGCCATCCGCCGCAGGATGCTGGAAGCTGCCAATCGGGTAGTCAAAGCCGCCTATGAAGAAGATGTTACGATCGAAACTGCTATTGAGAGTGCCGAGAAGGCGGTATTTGGAGTCAGTGAGCGGCGTCTCAGCAGCGACTTACAGCCAATCCAGGAAGTGCTCAGTGATTACTTTGACCGGGTCGGTGATCTCGCCAACCGTGCCGAT
>JBDLJU010000319.1:0-2759 GCA_039714215.1 Chloroflexota bacterium
ATCGGCACGGTTGGCGAGATCACCGACCCGGTCAAAGTAATCACTGAGCACTTCCTGGATTGGCTGTAAGTCGCTGCTGAGACGCCGCTCACTGACTCCGAATACTGCTTTTTCGGCACTCTCGATTGCGGTTTCAATCGTAACATCTTCTTCGTAGGCGGCTTTGACTACCCGGTTGGCAGCTTCCAGCATCCTGCGGCGGATGGCATTCTCTTCAACAATATGACCGTAAGCAGCGGCGTGCAGGGCCGTGGGTACATTGGTAATCAGCGAGGTGAGATAGGCCGTTCCGCCAACTTCGCCAAGGTAACCCAGTTGGTCAAGTTCTTCAGTAACGGTGAGGATATCGATCGGTGTGCGCTGCTCATGCAGTTTGGTGAATGCCTCCCAGATCCAGCGGTGACGGTGAATGTAGTAGTCCTCGGTTTGGAGGAATTCGGCAACATCGTAATAGGCCTCGGGGTTGATCATAACCGAACCGATTACTGCCTCTTCAGCTTCTCGCGAGTGTGGGACAACTTGTGGGCTGGCTGAAAGATTTTGATCTGATGGAATAGAGTCGCTCATTTTAATTTTGGGTTAGACGATGGTTGGCAAGTTGAAACGTTAAGGTCAAACTACTCTGCATTTCGCCCTGTTGGGATCAGCAGCTATTTTGGAAGATGATAGATATTAGGTTTTTTGAGGGTCTTCGTCGTTGGGTGGATCTTCCTGGTCGAGATCCATGCTGTCGAGGAAATCTTCGAAAATGGAAAGGTGTTCGCCAGATTCGCTCTCTGCAGGCTCAGGAGGCTTGCGTTTTCTTTCGCCAGCTTCGCTTTCTTCTGTATTCGGGAGGCTGATGTCATCCTCAGGAATAATCCCAGCATCCTCCATCACCTTGTTGGCGACTAAAATCGGTACATTTGCTCTTACTGCGAGAGCCAGGGCGTCGGATGGTCGCGAGTCAATATTGAGGGTGTGACCGCTGTCTGTTTCAATCACAAGGTTGCCGAAGAAGACTTCATTCTTTAGGTCCAGCACTTCAACACGGATCAGTCGAGCGTTGAGGTTTTGGAGCACCTGTTTCAACAGGTCGTGAGACATCGGGCGAGCGACTTCAACTTCCTGGAGAGAGAAGGTGATTTGCTCGGCCATATATGGGTCAATCCAGATGGCTAGGAATCGATCAGCCTCCACCTCGCGGAGGATGATGACCCGGTTCTGGGACATTAAACCTACCCGGATACTATCGATAACAACTTCAACCATCTCGTTCATAATAAGCTCCATTACCTTGCGGTAAGTGTTATTTTTTGGGGGAATTAACTGTAATTCTAACATGGGATATTCTCATTAGGCAATGAAGTGGCAAAAGGGTGCAATCAATTAGAAAACCACTGGTTGATAAATCTGTAGTTTGCCATTATAATCCGCTCTAATTATTGTTGAATTATTTAATACTTATAATTTTTTAAGATAGCATTATATTGGGAGAAGATGGCACAAGAAAAGCTTTCCATTACACATTCGCCAATTCTATGGTTGGAAGGTCGTTGGTCTGGAAACCCGAATTTCGTCTCGCTGCTGCGGAAAAAAGGTTTCTACATTGACACTGTCTCTACAGGGAAGGGCGCATTGGAGAGTTTGGCCAGCCAGGAGTATGACCTGGTTGTGGTTAATGCGGCCTCAATGCGGACGAGTGGGGCACGGATTTGTAATTCTTTGCGGGAAACAAATAAAGATTTACCGATCATTCTAATTTGCAATCCTGAGCAAAACACTGACGCGCTAAAGAGCCTGGTTAACTATGTGCTTTATCTCCCGTTTACTACAAGAAAATTAGTTAACCGAATTATGCCGCTCTTGCCCGGTGATGAAAAGAACATGCACTCGTTTGGCCCAATGATCCTGGATGAAAGCCACAACCAGGTGCGCTGCAACGGAAAGAAAACCACACTGACTCCTCGATTACTGCGTTTATTGATGATCCTGATTGAAAATAAGGGTGAGGTTGTTGATCGTGAGGAGCTGTTTAAAATCGTATGGCGGACGAATTACACCGGGGACACGCGTACGCTTGATGTGCATATCAGCTGGCTCCGCCAGGCGATTGAGTCTGACCCACGCAACCCGGAGATCATCAAGACCATCCGTGGAGTCGGATACCGGTTGGATATTTAGTTCGAATAAATCCCTGAATTATTAAATCCCGCTTATTGATACTTAAAGCATCGCTCAATTGCAGGTCTCTATATCTTTAAACAATCAGCCCCCGAGCAGAGTTCTGAGGGGCTGCAAACGCAGTTAATTTACTTGGTGAAGGGCAAGCGAAGGGTGGAACTGAAGAATAATTGATTGCTGACAGCTGGTTGAAAATCAGAGATGGCTAGTCGATGAAAATTTCGATATGTTCGCCGTCTTCTTCATCGTGCACATCAACAATTTTACCGGTCAGTCCACCGGAAATGGCAGCACTGATCTCATCGGCTGCATCCACGCCCATCTCGGGCATAAAATTGGAGGCGATGTTTAAGCCAGCGTCAATCAAACCCAATGGTAAGTTTACGCTGACCTTGGTTTTCCCGGAAATGGTGTCGGTGACTTTAACCCGCATGTAGCGGGCGTCTCCGCTGCGGCTGAACGCGGTGGGGCGTCTGGCCTTGCTGTTTTCAGCGAGCGCAGCGAGCAGTTTCGCGCCGTCCTCGGCGGAAATTTTTCCGTCCTGGATCATCTGTAGGATTTTTAATCTTTCTTCGCTTGTTGCCATCATGGTTTTG
>JBDLJU010000320.1:0-2725 GCA_039714215.1 Chloroflexota bacterium
AGCAATCAGGCCTACCCATACGATTACAAGTGAAAGTTTCTTGTCCATGATAAATCCTCCATTCAGTTTGATAAGTTCCCCACAACTTTATCATAATTTTGGAAATTCGCACACCCTCGATGTGGGTGGGGGGAGTGGTTGGGGGAAAATTATGGGCAGAATGTCTGCTGTCCCTCAGAGCAGTATTCAACCTGACCGCCGACCATCGTCATCAGTACTTGTATCTCTGCGATTTTCCTCGGATTTACTTCGAAGGGGTTGTCCGAGAGAATGATCAGGTCGGCGAGCTTACCGGGTGCCAGACTGCCGATTTCATCTTCGCGCTGCAGAGCATAGGCGCCCCCGTATGTCATAATCGGCAGCGCTTCTGCTACGCTCAGCAGGTCATCTGCTGCCCACTCTGGCGGCTCACAAACAGTACCATCCTCCCTGTATTGAATCCGGGTGACAAAGGACTGCAGGTGTTCTAACGGGTAGGGGCCGATTGAAATGGGCGTGTCAGAATGCCAGGCGATGTGTAATTCTGGATTGGCATCGATCAGATCTCTCCAGCGCCATTCCCAATCTAAGTATTCATCCGGGGGAAAATATTTAAATCTGCTGGTATCTCCTAGAAATATACAGGTGGGGAAATGACCAAAGATGACCGCAACTGCACCCACCTCTGAATATCGAGGAAGCAAGTCATCTCGCAGGACGGCATTATGGTCAATCCGGTGGTGCAGCAGATTAGGTCCGCCTGCCAGGGCTTTTTCGATGGCGTCGAGGTTTGTTTCGATCGCTCGGTCCCCTAAACCATGAATGGCTACCTGATATCCGTTTTCCATAGCGCTGATGACCATTTCAGCCATTTCGTCTGAGCTGTAGTACAGATTACCCTGCCCGATTCCTCCCTTGAATTGATAGCTGACCGCTGGAGCGTTGCACGAACCACCATCATTGAACAGCTTAACCCCCGGGATCTGGAGCAGCGTTCCAGGCTGGCGTGAAACCGGGTAATTCTCCATAAACCACTCTCCGCGGAAATCACCACAATTGTCTGAGTATAAAGGATAGAGACTGATCCGCATACGAAGCTTGCCTGCTTGATCCAATGCCCGCATCTCTTGTATTAAGGATTCTTCGACGAACATATCTGCTGAGGTGGTGATCCCATTGGAGAGTAGATAAGTCTGGCCACCTTCTAAATCCTCCCTCCAGGGATTGTTGAAGATGTGGCTGTGTGCGTCGACAAAGCCAGGCATCAGGGTGCGCCCTTCAAGATCAACCTGCGTGGTATTGGGTCCCGCGTAGGCGATGATATCGGAATTGGAGCCGACGGCCAAGATGCTCTCGTTTTTGATCGCGATTGCAGAAGCTGTCGATTCATTTTCCATCGTGAGGATCACGCCATTATAGAAAACAATGCTCGCCTCTTCCAGCTCAGAATCGGCTGTGACTTCTCTGGGATGGTTGGTTGGGGTTGCTGAGGGGCCCGGGGATTTCGCATCCTGTGGTTGGCAACCGTTGGTGTTCAGGAAAATCAGGATGCTGAACAGTGTGATAAAGGCGGGTCGCGATAAAGCTTGGTTTAATTTCATTTTTAACTCCAATCTACTTAATAAAATAGATTTTTAACTCGCCTGTTAAAAATTATATCAATTAAATGAGGATTTTTAAAGCTTTCTAAATGAATTCCCTATGGTTCTCTTGATGGCATATGCTCCAATCATTAATTATTCTTTCCCAACAATGATTACCCTTTTTTACCTGCAGCAGGTGGGTCTGCCCGGGATGATCAGAAGCACCCAGTCCAGGAGAAACTGGCAGGGTTTCAGGGAGGGCTGCCAATGATTCCGCGAGCGGCTTCTCCAGCTTTTGATCTGTGCGCAGGGCGAGTACAGCGGTGATTTCTGCGCTTGGTAGATCGAGGAGATAATCGATGTGCCAGCGGACAGTTTTTTGGGTGGGCAGCTTCCCCTTCAGCCCGGTTTCGATGAGCGTGGAATGTAAGGCATCCCTGATTTGGTGAGCGGGCTGATTACCACCCCGGGTGGCATGGCGCAGCAGGCGGTTGGTAAGGGCGCTGAGTGCAGACCCGATGTAGAGGTACTCCCCACGGGGCAGCGGAATGGGTGTTCCGCCACGATGGCGGCCAAAGGTCAGCGTGGTTGGCTGTGCCAAATAAACGCGCAATAGGTAAACGCCGCCTGGTGATTCTGTGCCGAGAAGCGTTATAAAACTAGTGATATTCTCCTGCAACATAGAGAGGACAAACTGCCTGACCTCAGGGTCAATGTTTGCACTTCCATCGTTGAATTTCGCAATCAGGTGGGGCAGATCTGGGATTGGGGAATCGACCAGCATTGGGGAGAGGTTGCGGGTTGGACCGGGCTCACCGCTGTCTACCAGGCAATGTGTCAGCGTTTGACCCCGCCGCCAGAGGAGGGCACGCTCGTCTGTTGTTTTATTGAAGCACAGCTGGAAGGCTGAGAGCTTCCCGGAGGTGGTCTGCCAGGTGACCAGGTCAAGATCATCATCCGCGAACCAACGCCGGTAGTTTTCTCCTGGGGATTGGCGAATTTTTAGGGATTCCTTGAGCATATATTCGCTCCTGTATGGTATCACAATTGGATTATGCGGTCATAGAATGATGACACTTCCTGGAACAATTTTTAACTATTTTGCGTTATGATTGTGAAATGTGCGGTCATTTGCTCATGTTAAAATACTTCCGTTTAATTAT
>JBDLJU010000321.1:0-2704 GCA_039714215.1 Chloroflexota bacterium
GGGTTCAAAGTTATTCTCGACATCTACAGAAAGTTGAGAGCGGAGCAAATCACGGACATGACCGACAGAGGCTTCCACCTTATATTCTTTTCCAAGATACCGACCAATCGTGCGTGCTTTGGCCGGCGACTCAACAATCACCAACTTCCCTTTGCGCGCTTTGGTTTTTTTCTTCCGTTTTCGTTCTGAAGCAGGCGGCGGGGTCATCCCCTCATGTGCCGGAGTTTTCCCCATTCTATACATGGTGGTGTCACACACCGGGCACTTTCCCCGCGTTCCTGCAGTCCCGGATGAAGTAAACTCCGGCATTGGGTTAAGCATCTCTCGCTTCTCTTTACATTTCACACAATATGCTTCCAAAATCAACCTCCAATAATAACAACCACTATTCATAAAAACTACAAATAATTTTTGTCATCTGTGTCTTTTAATTTATTTACGATCGTTTTTACATCCTGGGCATGGTCTTTATCACACACCATTACCACATCACCCGTATCTACAACAATCATGTCATGAACACCGATGGTTACGATCAACCGATCGGAAAGACCATTGGTAAAAACCAGGGAGTTTTCGGTGTCTTCACTGATGTGATGCAGGGCATTGAAAACGTTTCCATCTGAATCATGCGGCAGGGCATCATAGACTGCATTCCAGCTGCCAACATCACTCCACCCCAAACCTTTTGCCGGGATCACTGCGACATTTTCAGCGCCTTCCATAATCCCGAAATCAATCGAGACTTTGTCGAGCTTCTTCCATTCCTGACGCAGCACTTTGTCAAAATCTTCCTTACCAAAAGCATTACCGATCTTGGAGAGGGATTTAAACAGTCTGGGCATTTGATTTTTAAATTCTTCCAAAACTTGTCCAACCTGCCAGATAAACATGCCCGAATTCCATGAATGGTCTTCTGCTTCAATGAACTTGGCAGCGGTTTCAGTATCAGGTTTCTCTTTGAAATTTAATGCCTTGAAAACCACAATATTTTCATGGGTTCCCAGGTAACTCCCCTGTTGAATGTACCCGAACCCGGTCGACGGGAAGGTTGGCTGGATGCCCAGTGTAACCAGATAGCCATCTGCTGCAACCTGGTGGGCGGCACGGAGGACGTGCAGGAAACGGCCTTCGCGCTCAATGAAATGGTCAGCGGTGACCACGGCCATGATCGCTTCAGGGTCTCGCTGCTGCAAAGTGATAGCAGCCAAACCAATTGCAGCGGCGGTATCGCGTCCTTCTGGTTCGATAATGTAATTTTCCGCAGGGATTTCTGGGGACTGTTCCTTGAATATCTCTGCCTGAAATGCAGATGTCACCACCAGGATGTGATCTCCAGGAAACAGGCCTAATAAGCGGTCTACAGCCACCTGGAATAAGGTGCGTTCGCCAGCCAGTTTAAGCATTTGCTTGGGACGCGTTTGTCGAGAGAGCGGCCAAAGACGAGTGCCTCCTCCGCCAGCCATAATCATTGCATAATAGTGGTTATCCATTTTTTTCCTTCTCGCATCCATCATTGATAAATTTAATTGTTTACTTTGTAATCTGCAGTTTGTTCTTTGACTGCCACATACTGCATACTGCCAACCTGCCGGACCATGCCTTTAAGTTCCATCAGTGCTAATGTGGCAGAAACTTTTTCAATCGGCAGCCCAGCGAGTGACCCTACTTCATCTACATGCATTGGTTCAAAACCCAGCACATTATATAAGGCAGCTTCTGTGGCATCCGAAGGGAGCACAACGCGGGCAGTTTGATGTTCAGCCACCATGGTCAAATTCAATGCCTGGAGCAAATCCTCTGGAGAAAGCAGTGGATGGGCGCCATCACGGATCAGACGGTTGGGGCCCTTGCTCTGCGAAGCATGGATCTTACCAGGTACCGCAAAAACTTCTCGTCCCTGGTCAGCCGCAAAACTTGCTGTAATCAATGCTCCGCTGCGCTGTCCGGCTTCAACGACCACCACCGCAATCGACAACCCGGAAATGATTCGGTTCCGGGGTGGGAAATTTCCTGCATCGGGAGGTGTCCCCAATGCGTAATCGCTGATCATTGCACCTCGACCGATGATTTCCTCAGCCAAACCACGGTTCTCGGGAGGGTAGATCACATCTACCCCGCTGCCTAAAACAGCAATGGTTCTACCGCCTGCATCGAGGGCCGCGCGGTGGGCAATCGAATCTACTCCCAGGGCCATTCCGCTAACCACGGTAACGCCGTTTCGAGCCAAGAAGCTGGCAATATCTTCAGTCACCTGTCGCCCGTAGGGTGTAATTCGGCGGGTTCCCACCACAGCAATTGCCCATTGATCTTGGGTGATAATTTCTCCCCGGCAATAAATCACGGGTGGCGGGGTAGCAATTTTTTTCAATCTGGCAGGATAACCTTCTTCTTGCCAGGTAATCAAATCAATCTCTTGGGATTGCAGATGGTCCCAAATTTCTTGTAATGAGATGCTGTCCCGGGTAGCGATGAAATTATCCACCACCTTCTCTGGTAGTCCAGAGACACGAAGCTGGTCGGGGTGTGCCTCCCATGCAGAACGCGGATCGCCAAAATAATCAAGCAGCTTTTGAAAACGGACTGCCCCTACGCCTTTGACCAGATTCAATCCCACCCAATATGCGCGCTCTTCCATCTTTAGCAACTCCTGTGCCAGGTAAACAACACTGAATTCACGAGAATTCAGATCACTCCGCCTTGA
>JBDLJU010000322.1:0-2658 GCA_039714215.1 Chloroflexota bacterium
ATGCCTGTTTTAATTCTGTGGTATCCTTTTTCCCGTGAAAGACCAGACAATTAAACCTGAAGAAATTGGTGGTTTCTATTCCCAATTTAACGCCCCGGTGGCCGAGATAGATTGCGGTAAGCGATGCGCACCACACAATGAAGGCGGAAAACCTTTTTGCTGCGACATTTGCCATGCAGTGCCAACCGGGTATTTAAGTGAGTGGGTTTTCCTGCAGCAGAATACTGACCTGTGGCATGAGTGGAAAGCGGAAGAGTGTACGGATACTCTGGAAGAGGCTGCAGAGGAAGTCGCCCGGCTCGGTGCAGAAACCCCAGATACGATGGTTTTGATGGCGTGTTTAGGGCCCACACATTGTCAGCGAGATTTTCGGGCGCTGACCTGCCGCCAATTCCCGTTTTTTCCTTATATTGATTCAAGGGGTGAGCTGCTGGGCCTGTCGTATTACTGGGAATATGAAGATGTTTGCTGGGTGATGAGTAATTTGCAGGTGGTCAGTGCAGAGTATATCCGCCAGTTCCTGGCAAGCTTCGAATTCTTGTTTGAGCGTATGCCGCAGGAATTTATTAATTACAAAGTGCACTCTGAAGTGATGCGAGATGAATTTAAAAAATTGCGGCGTGCGATCCCTTTGCTTCATCGTAATGGTCAGGCATATAAAATCTCATCCCATAATGAACGCATGCGCCGGGTGACTTTTGATAAATTTTCAAAATTTGGTCCGTATAAATGGACAGCTGACTTGCTTTTTCCAGATGAGGAATAATGAGTGTAAGATCAATTTCATCGAATGATTCATCCGAATTGGCTGAGTTTACCTTACCAAATCGTTATCAGACCAACCGTAAAGGTCCAGTGCGCTGGCTGCTCTCACATTTTGGCCGCTATTGGTATATCGGCGCACTTGTGCTGCTTGGTGCTTATGGCAATGCCTACCTGGCAGCAGTAGTGCCGGTGGCGATTGGGGATGCGTTCAATGTGCTCCTGAAATCAGCTGAGAATGTCAGCCTGCTTGCCGGCTTTGCCTGGACGATTGTGTGGACCCAAATCGTCCGCGGGGTGCTCCAATTTATCCGGAATTACAGCGCCGAATGGCTCGGTCAGCTGTTTGAGCGCAATATTCGAGATGAGCTTTACGTCAGCCTCTTGGGTAAGAGTATGACTTTCCATAACCTGCAGCCTGTTGGGGACACGATGGCGCGGGCAACCAATGATGTCCGTGAAGTTAACTTTCTATTCAGTCCCGGGATTAACCTGGTGATCGGCTCGGGAAATTTCATGATCATGCCGCTGATCATGGCGCCGCGCTACCACCCAGCTTTGATGATCACCCCGACAATCTTCGCGGTACTCTATGTGGTGCTGGTATTGCAGTACCTTGGAGAACTGAACCCGATCACCACCCGGGTGCGGAGCGCTTTTGGCGGATTAAATACCCGCCTCGCTGAAGCAATCGACGGGATTGAAACGGTCAAGGGGATGGCCCAGGAACAAGGTGAAATTGACCGCTTTGAAAAGAATGCCAGTGAATTCCGTGATGCCTCAGTGCGGCAAGGAGAGGTCGAAGCTCGCTTCCTACCGTTCCTGCTGCTGGGGATCACTCAAGGTGTCGGTCTGCTCCATGCATTGCTCCTCTTCAACCAAGATTTGATCACTGCCGGGGATGTGGTTGGTTACTTTGGTCTGCTTCAATTGTTTGGTTTTCCGGTCTTTGTGTCGATGTTCGCTTACTCCCAGGTGTCATTGGGGATGTCGAGCGCGCGCCGGATTTTGGATTTGATCAATCGTGAAACTGACCTTGATCAAAACATTGAAGGCGAGGATGCGGATATTGCTGGGACGATCGAATTCCAAAATGTCTCATTTACCTACGACAAAGAGAGCGACCGCGCTTTAGATCGGGTCTCATTTAAAATCCAGGCTGGACAAACTGTGGCGATTGTCGGTCAAACCGGCTCTGGAAAAACCAGCCTGGCCAAACTGGTCAACCGCACCTATGATGTGGTTTCCGGAGAGGTGCTGGTAGATGGGATTGATGTGCGCCAGTGGCAGCTGGAAGCGCTGCGCAGGCAGGTTTCGATCATTGAACAGGATATTTTCTTGTTCTCTCGCAGTATCGCCGAGAATATATCGTTTGGTTGTCCAACCGCAACCCGAGAAGAGATCATCGCGGCAGCAAAAGCTGCCCAGGCAGATGAATTCATTTCTGAATTTAAAGATGGCTACGACACCGTGATTGGTGAACGCGGCGTAACTTTATCTGGCGGGCAGCGTCAGCGCCTGGCGCTCGCCAGGGCTTTTCTCACCGACCCGCGGATTCTGGTGTTGGACGATTCAACCAGCGCGATCGACAGCGCCACGGAAGACAAGATCCAGCGGGCGATCTATGCGGCTGCCAAAGGCAGGACCACCCTGATCATTACCCACCGACTTTCCCAGATCCGCTGGGCGGATTTGATCGTGGTGATGCGCAAAGGCCGGGTTGCGGCAGTCGGGTCACATGAGGAATTATTGGAAAGTTCTGAAGCTTACCGCCGGATTTTTAGCGAGTAGGCTCAGCCAGGTTAAAGGTAATTATTGAATGGGATTCTTTTCTGGTTTAGCCACCGAAGCATATGACCGCCAGTACACGGACAAGGAACTTGTCCGGCGGATTGT
>JBDLJU010000323.1:0-2657 GCA_039714215.1 Chloroflexota bacterium
CGCCGGTCATTTTGCTGGTGGTCATCTTGGTGTTTTCTTTCTTGACGCCGCGCATCATCGCGCACATATGAGCGCCTTCGACGACCACCGCCACCCCCTGAGGATCCAGCGTTTCCTGTAGGAATTGGGCGATCTGGGAGGTCATCTGCTCCTGGATTTGCAATCTTCGGGCAAACATTTCTACAATCCGAGGAATTTTGCTTAAACCGATCACCTTTCCGTTGGGGATATAAGCCACATGGGCTTTGCCGTAAAAGGGGAGCATGTGGTGTTCGCACATGCTGTAGAAATCGATATCTTTGACCAGCACCAATTCATCATAGTCGACGTTGAACACCGCGCCATTGACCATTTTTACCGGGTCAACATGGTAACCAGCAGTAAGTTCGTCGTACATCCGTGCAACCCGGTTGGGGGTGTTGAGCAAGCCTTCGCGCTCGGGATTCTCACCGATATTGGCAAGGATCTCTCGCACTGATTCTTCGAGTTGGGGTTGGTTGATCTTTATTGTGGGAGACTGCAATGCGCCACCGCTTTCCTCGGTGATTAATTCAGGGTTGTATTGGAATAGTTTTTCAGCCATGGTAAGCTCCATTTTTCCGATCAAAACATTGCTTTGATCAGGTAGTTCTACTAAGTAGATATAAATTATCTTAATTATCTTACCTGGAGGGGGTGGTGCTCAAGGTGAAATGTGTGATGATCGAGAAGGAGAAATGAAAAATACTCCAACCGTTTGGGGCTGGAGATCCCATTGACCGAACGAAGCTTGGTTTGATAAAAAGATTGGGCTTACCCAAACTTTTTATTTGGGAAAAGGATTGGTTATTCTTTCAACCAGCTGGGCGCTGGTTTTGGGTCCTGTATTCTACCGTAAAAAATATCATCCATGATCAGCGCTCCGCGGCGGAAGAAGCCGGATTTGCTGATCCCCCAGCGTACGATGTTGTGAGCCAAATTGTCCGGGTGGGAGTAGGGGCAGACTTTCATACAAATCCCGCAGTCGGTACCCAGTTCGTTCCAGTAAGCGAAGCAGGTTTCAGCATTCAGCACCCAGCGGCGAAGGCTGTCCTGGTCTGTTGGCTCCTCCAACGAGATCGAATGGCTGGGGCAGTTCTCGGCGCATTTTTTACAGATCATGCAAAAGTCGATCATATCCATCATCGGCGGTGCAGGATCTGGGATCAGCTCCAGGTCAGTGGTCACCACTGCAAGGCGGACGCGTGGTCCGAGATTGGGGGTTATCAGGATGCTCATCCGTCCGATTTCACCCAACCCGGCATCGCGCCCTACCAGCGGGCAGATCACCCGGTAGTTGCCGTCAATATGGCCGCGGGCCGGGTAGCCCAACTGCCGGATTGTCTCTGCCAGCTGAGTGGCAATTTTAGCCGCTTCCACATACTGGCGGGATGATTCCATCGTGATTGGGGCGGTCGGGGCGCTCCCGACGATTTCGAAGCCCATTTCCACCGTGAAAGCAATTGCATACTTGTGCTCCACAGGCAGTTCCGCACCATATTCACCCGCGCCGCGCCCGATATGGGAGTAGACATGATAAGGCTGGAGTTTGGTGATTCCGACCTGCAGCGCGCCGTAGTATTCCGCCAACCCCTTGACCATTGCGGTGGCCTCGAGAGGGTCAAGCGGTTGCTGCTCGGGGGCGGGAGAGCCTTCGACCTGTGACTGCATCGCGTCAATCAGGCTGAAGCTGGACTCCGCCGAACTGAAAGCGTAAGGGTTTTCATGCCGCGACCCCGCTTTGAGCAATCCTGGGCGTGCCCGGGTGGTGTCGTCGGGGGTTTGGTGCTCGGGGTGTTGGGCGTAGTACTCGTTGTAGCGGACTGTTCCTGGCTGTAACCGGGCGCGTGCAAATACCAGCATGCGTTCGTCGAACCGTTTCAGTGGTTGGGGCTTTTCTTGGGGGAGCTTCCCAATGGGGAGGACCAGCAGAATTAAGCAGCCCCCTGAGGCCGCTAAAATAGTAATAAATATTGCAAAATGAGCATTTAAAGTAAAAAATTTAGTTATATATGCGGTTGCCCCAAATCCAATCGCCAGCATCGCGGCGACTTTGAGGGCGCGTGGTTCCTGTTCTTTCCAGGAAATCCAGGCAAAATACAGCATCCCCAGAGCAGCAGTACCAAAGAGGATCATGGTGATTTGAGGAAGGATGATTTCAGAGGGCATTTTTCAATTATAGTCAAGTTCAGTCAATTTCGGTAGTGTCCGGGTTTGAGAATCCCCATCGAAGCTTAGATTTGATAAGTTTGACAGAAAAAGTATTATTTGATAGCATCCGACCCGCCAGTTTGGTGACCGTATCCCTGATCCAGATTTCTCTCATCTGATTATTAACTGATTCAAGCTGCGTTGGCAGTATAATCTTGAATTCCGGGGCAGATGGCGACTTCAAACCGCAATCCCCCGAATAATTGATAGCGCACCAAAAACAACCTTCACTCAGTTTGCGTAATGTAGGATTTACTCCAGAAAAACACCATGATTAACAAAATAACCACCACGCTGATAAAGTTTTCACCAAAATATTGGGTACTGGTCGGTTCATCGTTTATCGATGCGTTAGGCTCGACGATGGTCTTCCCCTTCTTCTCTCTCTATATCACTGAAAAGTTTGATGTCGGGATGACTCAGGCCGG
>JBDLJU010000324.1:0-2622 GCA_039714215.1 Chloroflexota bacterium
CACCGGGGGAGCCTGGATCTCAACTTCAGTAATTGCTTCTGGTTCAGCTTCCACGGTTTCTATCTGACCCTCGTCATGGATTTCAGATGGATGCGGCGGTGGGGTGCTGATATCTCCCTGTACAAGGGACATATATTTTCCCACCATGTCGACCAGATCTAAAGCTCGGAATGGTTTTGATAAATAATCATCACAGCCACCCTCCAGGAAGCGCTCCCGGTCGCCCTGCATCGCCGAAGCAGTTAGCGCGATCAGATAGATATGCTCCAGCTCAGGGTTAGCTTTTACCAGGCCGGCAATCTCCATCCCGTCCATTGAGGGCAGCGAGATATCCAATAACACGATCCCCGGTTTCATTGCCTTAAGCATCTCATAGCCTTCTAGGCCGTCTTCACATTCATGGAGCGTATGGCCTTGGCGTTCAAGGATTTTACGAACGATCCTGCGGTTATGGAAGTTGTCTTCAATATAAAGTATTTCGGTATTAGCCATCAACATATCCTATTCTAGTCAGTGAGCAATTTTTCTACATGTGCAAGCAAGCTGTTGCGATCCAGCATTGATTTTGACCAGATCGAATCAGCCTGCACGGTTAAATCTGAACGCCTTGAGGGTTCGATCTCTTTTGCGGACACAATAATCACCGGTGTGCTTTTTAATGCTTCATCATCTCGGAATTGCTGGAGCAGATCCTCTCCCTGAGTATCCGGCAGCACCAAATCCAATATGATCAAATCCGGGACTTGCTGTGAAATTTTATGCCATGCCTGTTGAGCAGTACCTGCCTCAACCACCGCGAACCTCTGCCGGGCCTCAAATAATCGGCGCATTAATCTCACATCCCAAATATTATCATCAACCACCAATATTTTTGGTCGATTGTCGTCACCAAAATCAGTGACCGTATCTTCAATCTGCTGGTTTCGCTTCCGAGGAAGATCAACTTTTTCTACCTGCACGTCATCACCGAGTAAACCAACCACATTGTTGACCAGTTCAACACCGCTAAATTTTCCCTTCAGCATCACATTTTCCGCATTTTCCTGAAGAAAAGTATGTTGGTCAGGGGTCATCAAATCCTGACCAGAGATGATCACTACCGGGATATCACTGGTTCGATTATCCTTCTTTAACTCTTCCAGGATGGTGAAACCGTCCATCCCCGGGATGGTTAAGTCGAGCAGCACCAATTCTGGCCGGCGCTGGCGGACAAGATCAATCCCCTCTTGACCATTATATGCTTCAAATATCCGGTAATGCTTGTATCGCTGGAGTAAGCGCCGCACCAACCGGCTGTCATTCGGATTATCGTCAATAATTACAATTGAGGTTACCTGTTCATCCAGGCGTTCCAAAGCTGCTTCCAGCCCATCGGGGTTCTTCACCTGCTGGTCTGGGTCCATCTCTAAGTCTACAGTAAATTGGTCTTCCAGAGCATGTTTTTCTGCACTGAAGGTATGACCTGAGCAGTTGACCACCACACGCTCATCCGCGCCGATATACCCGTCCTCGATCATTTTTTCTAAACCGGCAAAAGCCACACTTGCTGCCGGCTCAACAGAAAAACCTTCCACCCGGGCTACCTGGCGCATTGCCCTGAAAGCATCGCCATCATGCACCGAAACCATCGCCCCGCCGTAAGTGTCACTTGCCGTTTTAAGAATCTTGTACGCCTCACCTGGGCTTCCGGTTGAGAGCACCGTGATCAGTGTATCTGGCACAACTGCCTCAGCTTCGTCCAGGCCTTGCTCCCAGGCTCGCACCATTGGCGCGCAGCCTTCCACCTGCACCACCCCAATTTTAGGAACCCGGTCAATCAATCCCGCCTGATAGAGTTCTTCAAATCCTTTTACTACACCCAGCGGTCCCAAGCCGCCCGAGACAGCCTGGATATACCAATCTGGTGCCTGCCAGCCAAGCTGTTCGGCAATTTCAAAGGCCACTGTCTTCATTGCTTCTTTATCAGGGATCGCCTTGGCGCCCTGGTCGTAATGCAGCCCGCGTCGAGCCGCAAAATCAGCTGCGATTTTTTTAGCCTGGTCGTAGGTGCCGGTGATTTTGACCACCTCTGCGCCATACAAGGCCAGTTCTCGCATTTTCTCAGCCGGGACCATGCTGGTCAAAAACACCCACAGCTTGATTCCCGCCCGGGCACAGAATGCCGCATAGGCCGCGGCCGCGTTACCGGTAGATGCCAGCACCAATTCCTTGACCCCATCGGCCTTCAAAGCTGAAATCGCCGCGGCAGCCTGACGATCCTTAAAAGAACCGGTCGGCTGCTGGCGTTCATCCTTGATCCAGATCTCTTTGTGCTGGTATTCCGCTTCCAGACCTTCTGCCCTGGTCAGCGGTGTCCACCCTTCCCCCATCGAAACTCGCTTTACTCCCGCATCGAAGGGGAGCAGTTCATGATAGCGCCACAAGCTGGTCGGACGCCGAACAATCAGTTCAGGCCAGTTGGCTGGGAGAGCTGCCAGATCATACTCGGCATCCAACCATTCACTGCCGCACTGCGGGCATGCGCCAGGAAACATCTCTGCTTCTCGCTCATCTCCACATGCTATACATTTCACTTTCCTGAACAAACTTTGCATTTTTGCCTCTCGTGGGCTGGCCCTGATC
>JBDLJU010000325.1:0-2622 GCA_039714215.1 Chloroflexota bacterium
CACCGGGGGAGCCTGGATCTCAACTTCAGTAATTGCTTCTGGTTCAGCTTCCACGGTTTCTATCTGACCCTCGTCATGGATTTCAGATGGATGCGGCGGCGGGGTGCTGATATCTCCCTGTACAAGGGACATATATTTATCCACCATGTCGACCAGGTCTAAAGCTCGGAACGGTTTTGATAAGTAATCATCACAACCACCCTCCAGGAAGCGCTCCCGGTCACCCTGCATCGCCGAAGCCGTTAGCGCGATCAGATAGATATGCTCCAGCTCTGGGTTAGTTTTTACCAGGCCGGCAATCTCCATCCCATCCATTGACGGCAGTGAGATATCCAGCAACACGATCCCCGGTTTCATTGCCTTAAGCATCTCATAGCCTTCAAGACCATCTTCACATTCATGGAGCGTATGGCCTTGACGTTCAAGGATTTTACGAACGATCCTGCGGTTATGGAAGTTGTCTTCAATATAGAGTATTTCGGTATTAGCCATCAGCGTATCCTATTCTAGTCAGTGAGCAATTTTTCTACATGTAAAAGCAAGCTGTTGCGATCAAGCATTGATTTTGACCAGATCGAATCAGCCTGCACGGTTAGATCTGAACGCCTTGAGGGTTCAATCTCTTTTGCGGAGACAATAATCACCGGCGTGCTTTTTAATGCTTCGTCATCTCGGAATTGCTTGAGTAGATCTTCTCCCTGAGTATCCGGCAGCACCAAATCCAAGATGATCAAATCCGGGACTTGCTGTGAAATTTTATGCCATGCCTGTTGAGCATTACCTGCCTCAACCACCGCGAACCTCTGCCGGGCCTCAAATAATCGGCGCATTAATCTCACATCCCAAATATTATCATCAACCACCAATATTTTTGGTCGATTGTCGTCACCAAAATCAGCGACCGCATCTTCAATCTGCTGGTTTCGCTTCCGAGGAAGATCAACTTTTTCTACCTGCATGTCATCACCGAGCAAACCAACCACATTGTTGACCAGTTCGACGCCGCTAAATTTTCCCTTCAGCATCACATTCTCGGCATTTTCCTGCAGAAAGGCATGTTGGTCGGGGGTCATCAAATCCTGACCAGAGATGATCACTACCGGGATATCACTGGTTCGGTCGTCCTTCTTTAACTCTTCCAGAATGGTGAAGCCGTCCATCCCTGGGATGGTTAAGTCGAGCAGCACCAATTCTGGCCGGCGCTGGCGCACAAGATCGATCCCCTCCTGACCGCTGTAGGCTTCAAAGATCCGGTAATGCTTGTATCGCTTGAGTAAGCGCCGCACCAGCCGGCTGTCATTCGGATTATCATCAATAATTACAATTGTTGTTACCTGTTCATCGAGGCGTTCTAAAGCTGCTTCCAGTCCATCCGGGTTCTTCACCTGCTGGTCAGGATCCATTTCTAAGTCTACAGCAAATTGGTCTTCCAGGGCATGTTTTTCTGCACTGAAGGTGTGCCCCGAGCAGTTGACCACCACGCGCTCATCCTCGCCAATAAACCCTTCTTGGATCATCTTCTCTAATCCGGCGAAAGCCACGCTGGCTGCAGGCTCGACAGAAAAACCTTCCACCCGGGCTACCTGGCGCATTGCCCGGAAGGCATCCCCGTCACCCACCGAGACCATCGCCCCACCGTAAGTGTCACTTGCGGTTTTAAGAATCTTGTATGCCTCACCCGGGCTTCCGGTTGAGAGCACCGTAATCAGCGTATCGGGTACAACTGCCTCAGCTTCTTCCAGGCCTTGTTCCCAGGCATGCACCATTGGCGCGCAGCCTTCCACCTGCACCACCCCAATTTTAGGAACCCGGTCAATCAATCCCGCTTTAAAAAGTTCTTCAAACCCTTTGACTACCCCCAACGGGCCCAAACCACCGGAAACCGACTGGATATACCAATCTGGCGCCTGCCAGCCGAGCTGTTCGGCAATTTCAAAGGCGACTGTCTTCATCGCTTCTTTGTCAGGGATCGCTTTAGCGCCCTGATCGTAATGCAGCCCCCTCCGCGCTGCAAAATCAGATGCGATTTTTTTTGCCTGGTCGTAGGTGCCGGTGATCTTAACCACCTCAGCGCCATACAAAGCCAGCTCGCGCATTTTCTCAGCCGGGACCATGCTGGTTAAGAACACCCACAGCTTGATTCCCGCCCGGGCGCAGAATGCCGCATAGGCTGCTGCCGCGTTACCGGTAGATGCCAGCACCAATTCCTTGACCCCATCGGCCTTCAAAGCTGAGATCGCCGCGGCAGCCTGACGGTCCTTGAAAGAGCCGGTAGGCTGCTGGCGTTCATCCTTGATCCAGATCTCATTGTGCTGGTAGTCCGCTTCCAGGCCTTCTGCCCTGGTCAGCGGTGTCCACCCTTCCCCCATCGAAACTCGCTTTACTCCCGAATCGAAGGGGAGCAGTTCATGATAGCGCCACAAGCTGGTCGGGCGCCGAACAATCAGTTCAGGCCAGTTGGCCGGGAGAGCTGCCAGATCATACTCGGCATCCAACCATTCACTGCCGCACTGCGGGCATGCACCAGGAAACATCTCTGCTTCTCGCTCATCTCCACATGCTATACATTTCACTTTCCTGAACAAACTTTGCATTTTTGCCTCTCGTGGGCTGGCCCTGATC
>JBDLJU010000326.1:0-2620 GCA_039714215.1 Chloroflexota bacterium
TTTTCCTGCGCTTCCTGATCAATGCCGAGAGAAATTACATCCACGATTCTTGAATCTGCAATTTGTTGGATACCTTCAAGCGTGGCTTGCATTGTGGGCAATCCAAAATGGTGACGGATCAATGGATATGGGGATTTCCACTTGATCCGGTCAACAAGCTTCTGTGGATAGCTTTCTTCTTGATGATTTAATATCCGCTGGCCCTTTAGGTATGCGGTAACTTCCTCGGTGGTTTCTGTGCCGTTAAAACAGATTTCAAAGAAATTCATCTTTGCTATTCGGTCAACCACAGGTGGCGTACCACCAAAGGCAAATTTCACCCCTTTATTTTTGAGCGCGTCTGCTTCCTCGGCAAACTCTCCCAGCAGCCGCTCTCCATTTTCTGGGGTAAGCCGGTAAGAAACGCCAACCAAATCGGCTTTTTCACGATCCGCTGCCTCGAGAAGCTTCTTGATCGGGGTCGCTGGGCCCAAAAATATCACTCGCCACCCGGCCTGTTCAGCAAGCCGAAGGAAATTGGAAACGCCAGCAACATGCACACACTCTCCAATCGCTGCGGCGACAATTGTTTTCATCAACAACTCCTATTAAATCTCTAACAAATCACAGAATCTTTAAAAGAGAGGTCTTAATCCGCCAGGGCTAAGCGCCACCATTCAAATTCTTTGAACCGGTCGCGGTTAAGACTTTCTACTAGCACCAATAAGTGATACTGAGAGGCTAAAAGGTTTGACCGGATGATTTGGTTATCCAATCAGAACTATTTAATTAAATCTCAAGAAAAAACAAAAAGATTTGGCTGAAAAGACCAAATCCCTATACGTGCCTATCTTGCTTACCAGGCACAATCCAACTTCCCCACAACATTGATGAATTATTTTTCAGGGTCTCGAAATTTCTTTAAGCCGACTACTCCATATATCTTGGGAAACCTGAAACTTCCAGGCTCCGAATTTGTGTTTAATCTATTATAACACGCAATCCTGCTGCACTTCCAAAATAGCAGCGAAACTATACCCAATGCCTAATTCTTGACAGAGAACCGCAATTAAGCACCAATCGAGGGATCATGCTCAATCCTTCACCATGCTGAGCGCGACAGCCTCTGCCGCTTTGATCCCATCCACTGCGGACGAGAGGATTCCCCCCGCGTAGCCGGACCCTTCCCCGGCCGGATAGAGCCCCGGGAGAGTGATGCTCTGGAAATCTTTTCCGCGCAGAATCCGAATCGGCGATGAGGTGCGGGTTTCAACACCGGTCAAGATTGCATCATCCATCAAAAACCCCTTGATTCTCTTATCGAATACAGGCAGGGCTTCCCGGATGGCTTCAATGATGTAGTCCGGTAGGCTGGTGCTCAAATCGGTGAGATGCACACCGGGCTTAAATGAGGGCTGCACTGTACCAAATTCGGTGGATGGACGTCCAGCGAGGAAATCCCCAACCAGCTGACCAGGGGCATCGTAGGTGCTTCCACCTAATTGGTACGCCCGGCGCTCCCACTTGCGTTGATACTCCATCCCGGCCAGGGGGCTTTCAGGATAATCTTCTGGGAACACCTCAACCACGATCGCGCTGTTGGCATTGCCCGCATTCCGGGAGTATTGGCTCATCCCATTGGTTACGATCGTCTCCGGCTCCGATGAAGCGGCCAGCACTGTGCCGCCAGGGCACATGCAGAAGCTGTACACTGACCGGCCGTTGCTGCTGTGATGCACCAGCTTGTAATCCGCGGCACCCAAGATCGGGTTCCCGGCATTCTCCCCAAAGCGGCAGGCATCGATCAAAGGCTGGGGATGTTCGATGCGCAGGCCCATCGAGAAGGGTTTCGCCTCGATCTGCACGCCGCGCCGGTCCAGCATTGTGAAGGTGTCACGCGCACTGTGGCCAATTGCCAGGATGACGTGGTCGCCCAAGAGCTTCTCCCCGCTGGAGAGGACCACACCTGCCAGCTGCCCGTCCTCGATGACCAGGTCATCCACCCGGCTTTGAAATCGGATTTCTCCACCCAGTTCCTGAATGGTATTACGCATATTTTCAACAATTTTGACCAATTTCAGCGTACCAATATGGGGTTTGCTGATATAGAGGATCTCCTCAGGAGCGCCATGGGTAACAAACTCGGTGAGTACTTTACGGCCAAGGTGGCGTTTGTCTTTGATCTGGGTATGCAGTTTGCCATCTGAAAAAGTGCCTGCCCCACCCTCACCAAACTGCACATTGGATTCAGGGTCCAGTTCCCGCTGCCGCCAAAAGCCAAAAGTATCCACAGTCCGCTCTCGGACGCGCTTGCCACGTTCGAGAATGATTGGATTAAACCCCATCTGCGCAAGGACCAGACCAGCAAACAAACCGCACGGGCCAGTCCCAACTACCACGGGGCGGTTTTTTATTTTTTCCGGAGCCCGAGTGACAAATTTGTAGTTCGTGTCCGGCGCTGGACGGACGGATTGATCTTTGCGTTTCCTCCGCAGGACCGCTTTTTCCTGTTTGACCTCAGCGTGGATCGTGTAGATCAATTTGATCTCGTTCTGCTTGCGGGCATCGTAGCTGCGTTTAAACACTGAATATCCGATCAAATCCTCAGCCTTGATCCCCAATTTCTTGAGAACTGCCGTTT
>JBDLJU010000327.1:0-2611 GCA_039714215.1 Chloroflexota bacterium
GGCCGGTCAAGGCTGATGATCGGGGCTACAACCAGCGAGCTTGCCGTGGACATCCCATTGGTCTTTAAATAGCGGCTGTCCTCCTCGGTATTTGCTACATTGATTGTCTGTCCCTCCTCAATCACCAACCCCGCCACCCCTCTGCCGCTGACCATGCTGGCCGCTTCAATATCCGCTTCGCTCAACAATCCAAAATCAAACTCATTTCTTGGGTTCACCCGGATATTTAACAAGTTTTTAGCGATAATCTGATCATTCTTTTTCTCGCTAAATCCAACAGCATGCAGCCGTTCATTCTTCTCATCAAAAACATGGATCACCGCTCGATAGGCGCCAGATACCAACCCAACTGCTTCCTCCACGATCAAGGCGAAAACCTTTTCCAAATCCAGGTGTTCATTCAGCGTCCGCCCAATCCGGGCAACTGCCCGGCTTTCTTCCAGGGCTCGCAGGTTGTTTTCATTTAAGTTAAATCGGTGGATTGTGCTTGCGGTGATATTTGCCAGGATTTGGATCAAATCCATATTTTCCAGAGAGAGGTCATTATCACACCCCATCCAGATCAAACCGATATCGATCTCGCTGGAAACCAGGGGCACACAAACCATCATCTGCAGTCCTGTCGAGGCGGTTTTCTCCAAAAACTCTCTCTCCTCCCCAATTTGCCAGATTTTTGGCGATCCCCTCTTAAGCAGCTGAGCCAACTCATCTTCCCCTAAGTTTAAGTCCCCGGGAGAAAGTGAATCCAATGTTCCGATTGTCGCGGTCAGCTCCATTTTTCCGCTGGTTTGCCTGACCAGTTCCAGAGCAACGCCCTGCGCTCCAGAAATTTCCATCACCAGGTCCAAGGCGATCGGGATAAGGGATTCGTTATCCAACGCAGTCCGCATGGCACTGTTGATTGCAACAATCGTTTCCATCTCTTTCTTGCTTTTTATGCGATCAGAGATGTCTCGCAACAGCCCCAATAAAAGCTCAGGTTTTCCGCTGTCATCATTCAAATAGGAAATCGTGATCAACCCATAGATCTGGTCGGCTTCCTTGGTATAGAAAGCAAGTTCAAAGTTTTTAACCATGCCCTGCTCGTCCAGCAGCTGGTTAATCATCCCCCGCTTTTCCTCATCCTGAAAGAATTTAAAAATTTGCTCCCCAAAAATTTCATCCCGCTGGTAACCGAGCAACCGTTCAAACGCCAGGTTGCAATCGACGATCTTCCCATCCAGATCTGTGACGACAATCCCTTCGCTAGAATCCTCAAAAAGCATCCGGTATTTCGCTTCTCGTTCAGCCAGCGCTCGTTCCATTTGCAGCTTCTCTTCGTAAAAAGCATGCTCGGCCAAAGCCTGATGGACCGCGCCTGCCAAAGTCTCCAGATGGTCTTTATTGACATAATCAGAAGCGCCAGCTTTGATGCAGCGCACCGCGGTTTTCTCAGTGATTTTTCCGGAGATCAACACGAACGGCAGGCTCAATTGGAGCTCCTTCATCACCGCCAGGGCATCCAGCGCAGTGAATGATGGTAGGGAGTAGTCTGCCAATACCAGGTCTGGGAGCTTGCTTACCTCGGTTCTAAAATCTGCCAGTTTTTCCACCCTGGTAGATTCAAACAAAAATCCTGTCTTCTCGAGCTCGCGCTCCGCAAAAAGAGCATCATCTTGATTGTCTTCTAGAATTAGTACACGTAGAGTATGATCGATCATAAAGGTCTCAGAAAATATTAATTATTTAATTTCGAGCAGCAAGCTGTTCGATAGTATTATTGCATTTTTGAATTTTTTTGTCCACACGCACGATGCGGCAATCCCACCTAGCTCCCAGTTGCCTTCTTAAGCGCCACAACCAGGTGAGAGATTTCCTCAGTAGTGTTATAGTGCGCTGCCCCTACTCGCACCATCCCGCCGCTGTCCTCGACACCCAGTCGTTCTGTCACGGCGAGGGCATAATAATTGCCATCCCACACATAGATACCGTCTTCTGCCAGTATTTCAGCCAGCCTCCGCGGGTGGATCCCTTCAATATTGATCGCCAGGGTCGGTACACGCTGCTCTACTTTTCGGGGATCAGCATTACCGTACACCCGCAGCCCGGGAACTTCTGCAAACCCTTCTAGCAGCAAGCGGCTGAGTTCAAATTCATACCCCCGCATCACCGCCATTCCCTGCTTCAACAGCCGCGCCTGACCAGAATAATTTTCTGCGTAGCGCTCTTCATGGTCCTTTCCGTATGTTTCTCCCAGCCAGCGAATGTGTTCCAGCGCGCCCCAGGTTCCCGCAATCCCCTCAAAACTTTGGGTACCAGTTTCAAATTTATCCGGCGGCAGATCCGATGCAGGACGAACTTTATACGCCTTCAACTCATCCAACAAATCATATTTTCCGTAGAGCATTCCCAGATGGGGACCGTAAAATTTATACGCCGAGCAGGCTAAAAATTCGACATCCAGGTCCTGCACATCGATCGGACCGTGGGGAGCGTACTGCACTGCGTCAACAAACACCCACGCCCCGGCAGTATGCGCCATTTCAGTGATCTGCTTGACGGGATTAATTGTCCCCAAAGCGTTGGAGGCATACCCCACTGCCACCAATTTTGGCTTCTTCTCCAGAGCTCG
>JBDLJU010000328.1:0-2593 GCA_039714215.1 Chloroflexota bacterium
CCTCCGCCCTTCGGGCGATCGGAATGACATAATTTATTGTATTCTTGGTAGTTTCGGATCGAAACGCCCTACGCTGCCCCCCAATGTAACTGTAGTTACGCTGGCCAGTGCAGCCAAAGCAGAATTTCTTATATACCTCGACGATTTTACCCACGCCTGCGTTTAAGCACCCACGCCAAACCCCCGCTGCCAACCGCCAGAGCCAGCAAAGCCAGCTCCACCAGCGTGACGACGGACATGCGGTCAAAGATGGTTGGCGCAGGAATCGGTGATTCCGGCTCAATAAAAGGCTGAGTTTCTCCCTCAACTTCCCCATCGGTCTCAGTACTCTTTTCCGTCTCCGCCGCCCCAATCCCTTCCTGGGTTTCAACTTCTCCTGTGTCCACTGCCCGGCTCTGTTCAGGTTCCGCTGTTGCCTCCGCTGCGATTGTTGCCGTCGGTAGAGCTGTTTGAGTATTGAACCCCTGGTCGCCCTCTGCGGCATCCTCTGCTTGCTGATCACCAACTGCGTCATCAACGGCCGGTTCTGCGGGAGCCTCAACCGGGGCTTCTTCTACGGCAGGCTCTTCCACAGCAGCCTCGGGCGCGACCGCCAACGGCACTTCTGCCTCACCCCCCGATTGTTCAGCGCTGAACATCTCCATCTCAGCGGAGTCTTCGATCACCGCATCCGCGGCGTAATTCATCTCATCAGCCATCGAAAGCTGGCCCACGCCGCGAGAAAGGAACATATCCCCGGCAAAGACCACCGCCAGCAATACAGTGGCAGCCACTGCCATCAGCGAAGAAGCACGCTGTAATTTCCACGCCCGGATCGGTTTACCCACCATCTCAGGGGTTAACCTGAAGCTGCGCCGCCGCTTGATCCGCGGTGCGCTGCGTAATACCCTGCGGGTAGCCTGCAGGTCCTGGTAAGCCTGTTTAAACGCCGGGTCCTGGCTCAACCTCTGACGCACCTGCTTCATCTGAGAGTCCGGAAGCTGCCCGTCCAGGTAAGCTGAGATCAACTCAAGCTCTTTGTTATTTAAATGTGGGGTCGGCTTGCGGTTCATCATCGGGTCCTCTCCCCTTCTAAACGAAATACAGAAGGCAATAGTTCCCCAAAACCGCGCAGGCAGTCCTTGAGGCGCCCGCGGGCCCTCGCCAGGCGGCTCTTGATCGTGCCCAGCGGCTTGCGCACCACCTCGGCAGCCTCCGCATAATCCATGCCCTGCACGTCGACCAGAATCACCACTGCCCGGAACTCGTCATCCAGGTCTTCAATGCAGTGCTGGATCGCCTGGCTCAATTCCATCCGTAAGGCGGCATCTTCCGGGGATTCCCCGGGGTCTTCTAACCAGGAGGGTGACTCGATCTCTTCATCATCCTCCCCTACCGGCTCCAGCTTGGTGATCGGGCGGCGCTTCTGGCGGCGGAGCTCATCATAGCAGGCGTTGGTCACAATCCGCAGCAGCCAGGCTTTGAACGAGCCGCCGCGGAAGGTGTTCAGCTTGCGGTAGGCGGAAATGAAGGCATCCTGGGTGACATCCTCGGCTGCTGCCGGGTCGCTCAACATGCGGAAGGCGACGTTAAACGCCAGGTCCTGGTAGCTGACCACCAGACGGTTGAAGGCATCCAGGTCGCCGCCGCGTGCGTAATTGATTAATTTTTCCTCATCCATTCATCTTTCTCCGATGATTGCTTTCCCAGATCATTGTGTTGGTGATCAGATCAAGACCGTCATGCTCCTATCAATATATACCATAAAAGCGGGGATTGTTTACAGATTTGAATTCACGCATCTCTGATCCCGTTTGCGCCGCTCAAAGCTGTTGCCCTCCGTGCATAATCCCAGTACAATCCAAAGATACCAAACCAAGGATTAGAACTGATGCCCTTAGATATTTCCGAAAACAAACCAGGGAACGAGCTGCCTGGTCTGATCAAATCGAAGCTTCGCATCGATCAGATCAAAGCAATCTGTTTCGATGTCGACGGCACCCTGCGGGACACTGACGAAGAATATGCCGCCCGGATTGGAAAACTGCTCCGCCCAATGCGGCGCGTGCTGCCCGGCCAGGATGTTCAAAAAGCCGCCCGCCGGATCACGATGACCCTCGACACACCGACCAATGCGATCTACACCATGCTGGACTGGCTGACCCTCGATGATGAGCTTGTCCGTCTGATGGATTGGATGCAGCGCTTCCACCTGCGAAAAGACAAACCCGATCTACCGCTGATCGCCGGCACGATTAATTGCCTCGAACAGCTCTCACCGCACTTCAAGCTGGCGGTGGTCAGCGCCCGCGGTGAAAAAGGCACGCACCAATTCCTTGAACAGTGGGAGCTCCACCGGTTCTTCGGATGTGTCGCCCATGGGCAGACTGCCTCGCACACCAAACCCTGGCCCGACCCGGTGCTTTGGGCCGCCGAGCAGCTCGGTGTCCCCCCCGAGGAATGCCTGATGGTCGGGGACACCACCGTCGATATCCGCGCCGGAAGGGCTGCTGGCGCTCAAACTATTGGGGTGCTCTCCGGGTTTGGCGACGAAAAAGAGCTTGCGCGGGTAAAGTCAGATTTGATCATCCCCAGCGTGGCAGACCTGCCTAAA
>JBDLJU010000329.1:0-2576 GCA_039714215.1 Chloroflexota bacterium
CTACATCTACGATGGGGTGCGGGAACTGCTGCAGAGCGCTGACCTTACAGTTGGGGTCTACAACGCTACAATGAGCGCTGAGGTTGAGCATATCGGCTGCCAGCGTACCTGGGAGCTGGTCGGTGGGCCAGAGAATGCCGATGCGCTCAAAGCTGCTGGCTTTGACGTGATGGCGGTGGCGACCAACCATATCAAGGACTGCGGGCGTTATGCCTGCGGGGATCGGGCGTTTTTCGACACACTCGAAAACCTCCGCCGGGTGGGGATTTCGCCGGTGGGGGCAGGGGCGGTCTTGGATGACGCGCTGCAGCCGGTGGTGGTGGATGTCAACGGTATCCGCTTTGGATTTGTCTCGCTGGGAGAGGTCAACCCGAAGGTGTTCGCTGACTTTGAAACCCCGGGGATCGCCAACCTGACCTTTTTCCATTTGAAAGAAGCGATTGAGCTGGCTCAGGCAGTCTCGGATGTGGTGATTGTCATGCCGCACTCGGGACCAGAAGACACTTCTGAGGTCACCCCGCAGCAGCTCTATTGGGCGCGGAATTCCGCCGCCCTGGGAGCAGACCTCGTTGTGGAGAATCACGCCCACGTGGTGCAGGGCTACCAGGCTTATGACGATGTAATGGCTTTTTACAGTTTGGGGAATTTTGTTTTCGACCAGATCTGGTCACGTGATCACCAGCAGGGGGTGATCCTGCGGGTGACATTCCAGGAAACTACCATGGTTGGCTTTGAATTCTTCCCAACCGTGGTGCTGCAAGATGGCACAGTGCTGCTGGCGGATGAACAGGAAGCAGCAGAAATCGTTGATCGGATTGAGGAATCCAGTGCTTTGCTGGGCGAGTAAATAAGTTTTTGGAGGGTAAAGAATTTCCAGGTTTGCCGCGGTTATTTCGAGTATTGGGCCACGCAGTTTTCTTTGTTCCGTTTTGCGGCATATAAAGCCTGATCGGCCTGGTCAAATAATGTACCGATCGTGATGGCCCGTTCACCCTTGCAGCTGGAAACCCCGATATTGATTGTGATCGTGAATTGGTGCTGATCAATCTCGATTGGTTTGGCGCTTACTTCTTTGCAGAGCCGCCTGGAGGTTAGGATTGCCTCTGTAAGACCGGTGGTGGGCATTAAGACCGCAAATTCATCCCCGCCAAAGCGGCCAACCAGGTCAACCTCTCGAATTGATTCTCGGACACGTTTGGCAACGGCCTGAAGAACCTCGTCGCCCACCAAATGACCATGCTGGTCATTGATTTTTTTGAAATGATCCAGGTCCAGCATTCCGATGGAAAAGGGTTGCTGGTAGCGTTGTGCCCGGGTAAGTTCGATCTCGGCAAGTTCGAATAAGTTTCGGCGGTTGTTTAACCCGGTCAGGGAATCCGTGATCGCCAGTTCTTTAAGTTTCTTATTGGCTTTAGCCAGGTCCGAAGTGCCAGCCTTGACCAATTCATCCAGATTTTCGCTGTGCTGGACCAGTTCATTTACATTATTTTTTAATTCATGAAAGATTGCCACAAATACCACACAGATTGCAATGGTGATCAGGTCCAAAATCAAGAAACGTTTCAGTAAAGAACCGGGGTCAGGAGTAACCGTGAAATTTGCAGAGAGTCCTAAAGGGATATCCAGGTTGATGATCAGCAGCATCAAACAAATGTAAACGATTGCGGGAAGCAAATCCAGAAGAAATATTGCCAATACAACCAATAAGATGAAAAGCGGTATAGCGGGGATCACAATCCCTCCGTTGGTAAAAAATGATCTAAAAAATTCTACCGAGAAAGGCAGTAAAAAAATATTTGTTGAATAATTAAGCATGCCTTTGAAAAGGAAAATCATACTGATGAATAAGAAAATCAAAATGATGATATTGTTGACAAAGCTTTGGCTGTTTACCAGGTCCGCAATCAACATGATGGTTTCCCCGAAAATTGCCAGCAGGAGTACAACAAATAGCACCTGCACGCGAATTTTATCGATCGGGCTTTTATCTTTGACTAAGGATAAGAAGAAGCGGTTTACTTTCTCCACGAAGGGGTCCTCCAATTGTTGAAAGATTGTGCAGGTATCTGTTACTTCGTTGTTGTTGTGCCCAAAATTATGCAGGTTACTGGGAAGAGTTAACCTGATGACCTCAACAGGGTTGCACAGCACTCCAATGATCGTCTCGTTCGAAAGCCCCAAAAAGGCCCCATGTACATTCGTGACATTTATACCATACTTAGGCCAGGAAATTTTCAAAAAAACACGAAATTAATGCGGTTAAAGTCGCCTGAAAATGCTTGACAAGGGATATAAAGGTAGTAAAATAATCATCGACGAACGTCAGGGTGCCCCCCTCACCTTGGCGTTTGTCATTTAAACCAGAAAGTCTCGGGGATAATTCGTGATAAGTGTCATTCGATATATAGGACGGTTGTCCCCTGACCCTGTGGGGTAAATCTCAGATAATACTATAAGGAAAGCGCTGACCCGACCGCAGGGACGGGTTTTGGCGATTTTCTGTTTCCCAATGGAGAAACTAATGTCTGCTGAAAAACAGATCGAGTACATCGAAAATAAAGCGGGAAGCGCCAAAC
>JBDLJU010000330.1:0-2549 GCA_039714215.1 Chloroflexota bacterium
CAGCTGTTCACACAGCGGATGGGGTAAACGACCAATCACCCCTCCGCCTTATGTTTAGACAACTTTGGCAAATCCCTATTTTTCAGGTAAGATTGGGGTAGAAAAACGATTGGAGGTTTAGATGCAGAGAGTAGCATTATATTTACAGGATTCACACGACCTGAGAGATGGTCTCGACTATGTCCGCTATGCTGAAGACAAGGGCTTCGAAGCCGTCTGGCAGGCGGAATCACGCCTGGTGCGCGACGCGATCGTCCCCATGGCGGCTTACGCCGCGGTGACCGATACGATTAAAGTCGGCTCAGGGGTGATCAACAACTGGACGCGCAACATCGGCCTGCTGGCCGCCACCTTCCTGACCTTGGACGACCTGGCCCCTGACCGGGTGATCTGTGGTCTGGGCGCCTGGTGGGATCCGCTGGCCAGCAATGTCGGCATCCAGCGTAAAAGGCCGCTCAAGGCAATGCGTGAGACGATTGAAGTGCTCCGCCGCCTGCTTAATATGGAGACGGTTACATTCAACGGCGAGTTCCACCAGGTGGAAGGCATCCAGCTGGATGTGGTCCATGGGCGGACTGAACCGCGCAATGTAGAGCTGATGATCGGCGCCACCGGCCCAAAGATGATGCAGCTGACCGGCGAGATCGCCGATGGGGCGGTGCTGAATTACTGCGTGCCCCCCGAGTACAATGACAATGCGATTAAACAGCTTGAGATTGGCGCCAAGAAAGCCGGGCGGACTCTCGATGACATCGACCGCCCACAGCTTGTGGTCTGCTCCGTTGACAATGACCATGACAAGGCGATCGATACCACCCGCGAGCTGCTCACTCAGTACCTCGCCCAGCAGCCGCATATTGCCAAGGCTTCCGGCGTGTCCAGTGATGTGGTTGCCGAGATCCAGTCGATTCTCGGCTGGCCGGCGACACATGAGCAGATCCAGGCAGCGAAGCATTTGGTGCCTGAAGATCTGATCCTGCGGATCACTGCCTCTGGTACACCGGATGAAGCTAAAGCAAAAGTGCAGGAGTACATCGACCGCGGCGCCACCTGCCCGATCTTGTACCCGGTTGGTGGATCGGTTGAACTGCTGATCGACACCTTTGCACAAAAGTAATCTAAAACCACCCCTTTGCCTAGGTTTCTCCTCGTGACCAAGATTCTGCGTGGTCACGAGGAGAATTTGGAGGGTGTATAATTTTCCCATGAGTAAAAAACAACCTAATTCGGCACAATGTTTTGTCTGCGGGGTGGACAATCCATTTGGTCTCCAACTGGATTTTTATGATCACGGTCCCGGGAAAGTGACCTCCACGTATACCGTCCCGGAGCATTTCAACGGCTATCCCGGGGTCACCCATGGGGGGATCGTCGCCACGATGCTGGATGAAACCCTGGCGCGTGCATTTATGTCCGGCGACCGGGAGCGTTTCATGTACACCGCCAAATTGACTACCCGCTACCGTAAACCGGTTCCCACCGGGAAACCGCTGAGGCTGGAGGGAGAGGTGGTCAGAGACCGCGGTCGGCTTGGTGAAGCCCAGGCAAAAGTGTATGGACCAGAAGGTGATCTGCTGGCAGAAGCAGAAGCGATGCTGGTTGATATCCCTGAAGATGTTCACGATAAAGATGATTTTGATGCGCTGGGTTGGAAAGTCTACCCAGATGAGGAGGTGGCTGGATGATAATTGAATATCACCGCCCGAAAAAATTAGATGAAGCCCTTAAGCTGCTGGAACGTAAGCAGCCAGTTACCGTGCCTTTAGGGGGCGGTACGGTATTGAACGCGCCCTCCGATGAGCAGGTTGCCGTTGTGGACCTGCAGAACCTTGAGCTCGATGGGATCAACCAGGCAGGCAGTACGCTCAAGGTGGGAGCGGCAGCCTCACTGCAGTCCCTGCTGGATACACCTGAGCTGGCCGAGGCGCTTGTAAAAGCGATTAAGCACGAAGCGACGCATAACCTGCGCCAGAGCGGTACCATTGCAGGAGCGCTGGTCTCTGGGGATGGGCGTTCGCCTTTCCTCACCGCGATGATGGCGTTGGACGCACAGCTGGTCTGGCAGCCGGGTGATGCCAAACAGGCGCTTGGAGAATTTGTTCCATTGCGGGCTGAACAGCGACCAGGTCTGCTGATCTCGGAAGTACAGTTTTCGCTGGGTACCAGGCTGGCCTATGAGTATGTCGCTCGCAGCCCGGCTGACAAGCCAGTGGTCTGTGTGGCTGTCGCTCGCTGGCCGTCTGGGCGTACCCGGATCGTGCTCGGCGGTTATGGCGCAGTGCCAATCACTGCCTTGGATGGAGAAGAACTGGATGGTGCGGATGAGGTGGTGGAATATGCCTTGATCAGCGCGCAAGATCAGTGGGCCAGCGCTGAATACCGCATCGATGCTGCCAAGACCTTGGTAGGCCGCTGCCTGCAGGCGCTTAAATAAATTATTGATTAATTAGAGGTACCTGGATGTCAAAATTGTACGGGTTTGAACTGCTCAACGAACAGGAAATCCCTGAATTAAATATTCATGGATCGCTCTACCGCCACATCAAAAC
>JBDLJU010000331.1:0-2494 GCA_039714215.1 Chloroflexota bacterium
CAATCCAACCGTGGCTAAAGCAATAAAGGCGTCTGCAAACACCATCGTCCAGCGCCGGTTCCAACGATCAACCAGTGACCCAAATAACGGGCTGAGGATAATCCGGGGCAGCATTGCGACCAGCGTCGAAACCGCCAGCACGGTCGCCGATTTGGTTTCAATTGTCAGGTACCAGATCAGGGCAAAAGAAACCAGTTCGCTTCCGAGCAGGGAAAAGGCCTGGCCGGTCCAGATTGAAAAGAAATACCCCTTCCATTTTCGTCCATCGTTAACACTGAATTGAGTTGCCATGCTGCACTCCTAACTTAATCAAATTAATGTTTTCCTTGCAGGGTTGCATATTTATTATACGAAATATCAACTATTTGTCAATATTTATTAGAAATATTAACATTCTGCTCATTTTGTATTAATATATTCAAGGTTTCATTAAACTTTAACTTGGAACGAGATGGAATTCAGACTGAAACATCTAGAAATCAGGAAAATTTGTTTAAATTTATTATTTAGCTATGTTTAGCAGTGAAAATGGACCAAATACTCCCCCGAAACTAAAACCCTGAGTAAACGCAAATCCTTAAAACCTCTATAGATACGAGCTTTTCTGCTTCTTGAATAATTTTTCGATATCTTTTGTGCTCAGCCCGGGATCAAACAGGAATCCCTGACCATATTTACAGCCCGTATTCTCAAGATACTCGATATGAACGTCGCTTTCAATCCCCTCGGCAATCACATTGAGACCAAGGTCTTGAGCGAGCAAGATGATCGAGTTGATCACCCCGCGATGCTTATCGGGTGAGACCACTTCCTTGACAAAAGCCCGGTCGATTTTGATCGCATCAATCGGCAATTTATTCAAATACCCCAGGGAGGAATAGCCGGTCCCGAAATCATCAAGATGGATCTGTACGCCTAATCCCTGGATCTTACGAAGGATCTTTGAAACCAGCTCGGCATCACGGATAAAGATATTCTCAGTGATTTCCAAAATAAGCTGCTCTGGTTTGATCCCGGTTTCGTCAATGATTTTCTCCAATTCACCAGTAAACCTGGGATGGACAATCTGGCTGTTCGAGATATTAACGCTGACAGTGAGCAGCGGATCAAAATTAAATTTCTCCTGCCATTCCACCAGATTTCCACATGCCTCTTTCAAAACCCACAAGCCCACATCAAACAGCAAGCCCATTGTTTCCAGGTGTTCGATAAATGTATCCGGAAGCTGAATTTCTCCCCTGGCCGGCTGCCAGCGGAGCAAGGCTTCGAGACCGACCACCTTCTTGGTATCCAAGGCGACGATCGGCTGGTAGTGGACCAGGAAACGCATATGCTTAATTGAATTGCGCAGCTCAGATTCAAGCCTGAGACGCTGTTTCGCTGCCACACCTTTTGTTTCCGAGAAGTACTCATAACGGCCTTTTCCCAACGACTTGGCGTTATACATGGCGATATCTGAGTTGCGGATGTAATCCTCGGCACTGTCTTTATCAGACAGGGGCATCGCAATCCCAATGCTGGCAGTGATCACAATTTCATGGTCGTGGATCTTGATAGGCTCGCTCAACAACTCCTGAATTCTGGCAATAAAGTCCTCAAGGTTGGCAGTGTCTGCATAGCCATCTAAAAGAAGTAAAAATTCATCGCCGCCAAACCGGGAAACGGTATCCACGTCCCTTACATTATTGCTGAGGATATTGGCAACGTCAATTAATACCCGATCCCCTTCAAGATGCCCGAAGGTGTCATTGATCAATTTGAAATTATCCAGATCAAGATAAAGCACTGCAAAGCTGGATTGGGTTTGCCGCTTGGTGCGCAAGATCAGGCGTTCCAGGCGATCGAGGAACAGGGTGCGGTTTGGTAAACCGGTCAGCTCATCGTGGAGGGCATCGTGACGCAGTTTTTCTTCGGCGGCCTTACGGTGTTCAATTTCCCGCTTGGTTTGCTTGAATAGATCGGCGTTCTCGATGGCGATCGCACAATTATCGGTAAACAACTTAATGATCACAAACTCGTGAGCGGCGAACTCGATCTCCTGTTTTGCGAGCACCTCGAGAATCCCCAGGACCTTCCCATGCTGTGTAACCGGGAACAACAAATAGGATTGAAAATCGTTCTTTTTCAGGAATTTCCACTCGTCCGGATACGATTTGGCACTTCGTTTATTCACATGAACAGTCTTCAATCCTGCAACCACCTTGTTCCTTGCATGGTTGTTTTTCAGGGTCAGGGAAGTATGCCTGTAACCGGGTAAATGCTGCCCATCCGGGTTGTATTGGGCAACCTCAACTAACGGTTCCTTTACCTGACCTGTGAGGTATAAAGTGCAGTTCTCAAATGAGAAAATCTCGGCAAATTCAGGAGGAATCAATTGATAAACTTCTTGCTGGTCTAAACTTTCAGAAATGCGGGCAGAGGACGCCTGGAGCATGACCATCTGGCGGGTAATTGCGAGCTGTTCGGTCGTGGAAGCGCCACGATTCGCATAAAG
>JBDLJU010000332.1:0-2479 GCA_039714215.1 Chloroflexota bacterium
CTTTACGATCCCTCGGTAGGCAATGAGAAAACCTGCCAGCGTTTGTACTCCACGGCTCCCATGCGATCAGAAAGCTGTATGGTGTCTGGATTGTCATCCGAGGTGATTGACATATCTGCCCAGGTATATCCTTTTGCTCTTGCCCGCCTGACCATCTCATCGAACAGCAGGACTGCCGCCCCTTGTTTTTGGTATTCAGGGAGTACCAAGACACTCTTGATCGCTAAACTTTTTGTCTGCTTACGCATCCCCGCCAGCAGCTGGAGGTAGTTCCACGGATAGCGCAACCCATTCACCTTGATAAAAACCTCGTTCAGGTTGGGCACCCCAGGGAACCAGCCAACCGTCTGACCATCCACTTCAGCAAACAAGATCAGTTCAGGGTCTGCGATTCTCCTGAAAGGCTCGACCATGCTTGCCAGCGCATCCCGCCGCCAGGGAATCCGATCCTCGGCCCAGCTCAAAGCCTCGAGCAGCAAATGGTGCACCCGATCGACCTCATCATCCCAATTATCAAAATTTACCCCGCGCACCTTAATCCTGCCGCGCTTCCGCAGCCGGTCTGCCAGGCGGGAGAGGCGGGTGAGCGCTTCAGACTCCCCGAAATCAATCGCAAAGGCTAAATTTGCCGCCCGAGCCGGTGAAAACCCGAACCGCTGGTAGAAACCCAGGTAATATTCCGGCGAATGTCCGCACATCAGCACAGGGGGGCGGTCGCGTCCGGCAACCAGCACGCCGTAACCGTCTTCATAATCTAAATGGAACGGTCCCAGCAGGTTATCCAACCCCCGCCTGCGCCCCCAGTCTCGGACATGCTCCACCAAAGCACAGAACACTTCAAAATCCTCCACAAATTCAAAGAAGCCGAAAATGCAATCCCGTTTTCCACGGATTTCATTTGTCGGGGGATCTTCAGCGGCACAGATCGTGCCGACCATCTTCCCATCGCGCCAGGCGGTGAAAAACTCTGCCTCCCCGCGTTGAAAGAAAGTCCCCTCATCCGGATCAATCTGCTTGAGCCGTTCTGGGAGCAGCGGCGGGACCCACAACGGGTCATCTCGATACACCCTCCATGGGAAAGTGAGGAGTTTTCGGCGCTGGCGTCGGTTCACCGCGGGGATGATCTCAATTACGCTCATCACGACAACTCCATTGAGGCAGCCCTGCGCTTCTCCAGTTCTGCTTCCACTTCCTTATATTTCTTACGCGTCAACGGATACTTGTAGGCAAACAGAATCCCGATCACCAGCAGCACCGCCGGGATCGGTCCCATCGAGATGCGGATCCCCCACAGAGCACTCTCCGGTTGTTGAACACCATTGGGAACATAGCCAGTCCACTCCAGCAGCAGCAATACCAGGGGGATGGTGAGGGAGGTGGCAATCTTGCGGGTCAAGGTGACCAGGCTGTAGAAGATACCTTCGTGCCGCTCGCCGGTTTGCAGCTCGCCCCACTCGATCGCATCGGGGATAATTGCCCAGGGCAGCACATGCGCCGCGGCGACCCCGATGCCGGCCATGAAACACAATACCAGGATAAAAGGCAGTCCAGTTGAACTGGTCACCGTGATCAGCACAATTTGCACCACTGCCCAGAAACCAATCCCACCGATGTAGGCCCAGCGTTTATCCAGTTTCCGGGCGGTATACTCCCAAATTGGCAGGGCAAAGATCGCCGTGACAAAGATGGTCGCCATGATCAAATCACTGGATTCTTCCCGTACGGCCACATATTTGACATAAAAGAGGAGCATTGCCTGGACAATCTCAACAGTTACCCAGGTCATCAAGAAGATCACCAGGCCAAAGACAAAAGGTCTATTATTGCGGGTCACTTTCAGGGATTGGCGCAGGCTTGGCTGGCTCTGCTCCATGTACGCTTCACGTTCTTTGGTGTTGAAGAACACCACGAGCAGCGGCGCGGCCGAGACCAAACCAAATATCAGCCCCATGGTCAACACCTTTGGGGCATTCTCCGGGTTGAAGCTCCCGACGATGACCAACGGGACAGTGAATGCCAGCAGGCTGCCCAGGATCGAGAAGAACATCCGGTAAGTGGTCAGCGAGGTGCGCTCGTCATAATCTGAGGTCAGCTCGGGGGTCAGGGCAAAATAAGGCATATAAACCAGGGTTGCAGCTGCTTCATATAAGATATAAGCCACCGAATAATAAGCAGCCAGGGCAATCTCTCCCTCAAACCCTGGCCGGTACCACAGCATGGTGAAAGCCAGTGCGTAGGGCAGCGCCCCGAACAGTAAAAACGGCCTGCGGCGGCCCCAGCGTGTCCGGGTGCGGTCTGACAGGTATCCGATGATCGGGTCGTTGATGTAATCCCAACTCCTGCCGATAAAAACTGCAACGGCGGCAACCCCCGGCCGGATGCCGACCACATCAACCATGAAGATCGCAAAATAGGCGCCTAAGATTGTGGAAGTGAGACTGAATCCTATATCCCCCGAGCCGTACATCAACTTGGTCCG
>JBDLJU010000333.1:0-2475 GCA_039714215.1 Chloroflexota bacterium
TCACTTGCTGGTCGGCAGCACAGGCATCGTTGGCCCAGCCGAGCCGAGAATTTCTGCCAATGCCGCCTGCGTGGCAATGCGGTCATCCCAGGGATATTCGTTTTCCCCAAAACACATCGACTGCTCATGACCCTTCCCCAAAATATAGACCAGGTCTCCTGGCCGTGCCTGTCTGATCGCAAAACGGATCGCTTCTCCACGATCTGGGATCCGAAAAAATGTTTCGCCCTCAACCCCGCCTTTATCAAGCGCACCAGCGGCCATTTCAGCCAAAATCTCGTCAAGGGATTCGGACCGCGGGTCTTCGGCGGTTAATATTGACAAATCCGCCATTTCTACGGCGATTTCAGCCATCATCCGCCGTTTCTCTTTATCCCGTAAGCCAGCCGAACCAAAAGCGGCAATCACCCGCCCTTCAGTCATCCCTCTAGCAGAGCTGAGCACGGATTCGAGCGCGTACGGTGTATGTGCAAAATCCACGATCGTGATGAAATCCTGGCCCAAGGAGATACGTTCCATCCGGCCAGGAATGCTTTCAAGCGCCTCAATCCCTGCCTTTGCATCCTCGGGAGAGATCCCCAGTCCGATGATGGCAGCAGTAATCGCGGCGAGAATATTGGCGACGTTGTAGTTCCCGATCATCCTGGTTTGGATCTCAAACTCAAAATCAGGCCCATTCAGCTTAAAGCTAAGATATTCTGGGGTATTTAGAATCTCTGAGGCCCAGACATCCGCATCAGGAGAAAGCCCATAGCTCACCTTATCAGCCTGCGTGCGTTCTGTAAGCGAATGATATGAGCGGTCATCAAAATTTAATACCGCCAGGGGTGTGATCAGATTGCGCTTGTGTTTCGGTTCAAAAAGCCCTTCAAAGAGCAGCGCTTTTGCCCCTAAATACGCATCATAGGTCCCGTGGTAATCGAGATGTTCATGGGTAATATTGGTCACCACGCCGATGTCAAAATCTTTTCCAAACACCCGGCGGGCAGCTAACCCATGCGAGGTAGTTTCCAGAACCGCATGGGTTAAGCCAGCGTCCACCATCTGTCGGAGGAACTGCTGCACTTCAAACACCTCTGGAGTGGTGACATGCAGACCGGTGTCAAGCTCCTGCTCCCCGATCACGGCATTGACCGTCGATACCATCCCAGACTTGATCCCAGCAGCTTTGAGAATCTGGTAGAGCATATTCACTGTTGAAGTTTTACCATCCGAGCCTGTCACGCCAATCAAGCTGAGCTCACGCGCCGGAAAATCATAAAAAACTTCGGAGATGTAGGCCAGCGCGCCGCGAGCATCTTCAACCTGGAAATAGGGGACAGAGAGTGGTTCGATTTCAGCAAGCGGTTTGGTTCCTACTACAGCCGCGGCACCATTTTCTAATGCATGAGGAATAAATACATGGCCGTCCTTCCTGTCGCTGGTCGCCACGAATACGTCGCCAGGTTTGGTGAGACGCGAATCCACTGAAATACCACTGACAGCCACATCGGTTTCAGGTGGTGAGTGCGGGTAATCCTCAAAGAGAGCTTTCAGGTTCATTTCAGTCATTGTGTAATCTTGGGGTAATTAAAAAGGCACTCGCAACGCAGTTACGAGCGCCTTCTTGTATTCTAATTCTAACTACGGTCCTATTTCAGATTCTGACGCATGGATTCAAGCTTGCCGGCAACGGAGCCGTCCAATACTTTGTCTCCAACACGCACAACCAAACCGCCAAGGATTGCGGGGTCGACTTTGAATTCGACTTCGCCTTTTCCTTTGAGTACCTGTTTCTTCAGGGTGCTTTGTTCACTGTCTGTCAGCGGAAGAGCAGTGGTGACCACCGCGGCATCACCTTTCACAGGCTCAACCACAACCACTTTTCCATCTTTCACACCAGAGAAGAATTCATCGATCAAACCGCGCTGGCGTTTCTCATCAAGGGTTGCGCCAACCAATTTCTGGGTGGCTGCCATTGCGAGTGCCGCAATCTGCCCACGGGCTTCGCCGAGGACTGCGTTTCGTTCAGCTTCAACTTCTTCCAGGGCAGCCTGGCGAGCGCCAGCTGCATCTTTCTCAGCCGCGGCTTTGATGTCGCGGGTGGCTTCCTCTGCACGAGTGGTCGCCTCACGAACGGTCTCAGATGCTTTTGCCTGGGCTTCTGCAAGGATCTTCTCAGCTTCTGCTTCAGCATTTTCACGGGCCTCAGCGGCCACGCGGGCATCTTCCAACCCCTGGGCAACTTTCTCCCGGCGCGTTTCTAACACATTTGCGATCGGGATAAAAGCCCATTTTCGCAGGACGATGAAGATCAATATAAAATTGATCACCTGGACAATGATGAACCCTAAATTAATTCCTAACTGTTCCAAGGGTTACCTCCTGTTCTCTTAACCTACGAAAATAATGAGCATCGATACAACCAGACAGTAAATCGCGATCGCCTCGGTGAAGACGATACCGAGAATCATGTTTGTCTGGATTTCGCCGGAT
>JBDLJU010000334.1:0-2453 GCA_039714215.1 Chloroflexota bacterium
GGCGAAAGACCTCACCCAGCAGCAGCTTGCGGACCTGGTCGGGGTCACCCGCCAAACCATCGGCCTGATCGAGGCAAACCGGTACAACCCCACGATCAAACTCTGTTTGCTGCTGGCCAAGGCCACAGACAAAACCCTGAATGAATTATTCTGGATTGAAGGAGATAAATCATGAATTTTCTAAAAGACGAACGCACCGCCCTGGTCAGTGCCCGAGTCAGCCAGGTCACCCTTGCCCTCACCCAGATAGTCCTGCTGGGGATCATTCTCTACCGCGGGTATCTGCTCAACCAGCCGGACAGCCAGCTCACTGACCTGCGCCTGCTCTTGGCTTTCTCAGTATTTGGAAATATTTTCGCCACCCTATTCTTCAGCGGGAATTTCCCCAAACCCGGCACCCGAACTGTAATCGTGCTTTACCTGGGTTTGGTGGTGGTGCTCTTCGCCGTACTCTCCATCTGGCTGGGACTGCCCAGCATTTCGGAGTGGCAGACCACAATTCTTCCAGTCTTGGTTGGACCCGCGCTGCTGATAGGCTTATATCTGCTGGCAGTCAAACTTGGGGAAAACCGGCTTGATCGATGATTTCCCAGTTAAGCACAGACAAGGGGCTTAAGCCCCTTGTCTAATAAAGTTTTGAATCAAAAAACGATTATTCTTTTGGTTCTTGGGGGAAATACAGAGCAAGGATCTGCGCCATGGTAATGTACCCAATCACCCGGTAATGTTTATTAACTACCGGCAATCCCGGAAGCTTGAGCTCTTTCATTTTAATGAAAGCTTCCTCTACCGTGCTGCTCGAGTTAACAAATACCGGGTCGCTCATCACCTCTGCGGCCGGTCGCTCGCCGCTGATCTGGGCGAACTTTAGCACCTGCTCGTATTTTTCCGGGTCCTGGATGAAAGAGTCTGGCATGGTGGGCACCAGCATCACCTCGGCAAGGATATCATCTCGAATCACACCAACCAGACGGTCTTCAGTATTGATCACACAGACCAGGTCGCAGAGCGGGTCCTCCAGGCTGGCAGCCAGCACCTCCTTGATCGGCGTATCGAGGTGCACCACCGGCGATTTCAGCTTGGAGGATTGAATCACCTTAGAAACCGAGTACTTCTTCTTTGCTTTCCACGCTTTCAAGGTTGGCTCGCCGTATAAATTCTTGATTTCCTCATCATACCAGCTGACCAGATTGCTGATCCCCTTCTCCTCGTTTTCCTTGGTCGGCAGCCGGGAGGCGATATCGTCCTGCGGTGTCGGCGACCACTTATTCAGACCAAGCGCCTGCCCAACATCGATAGTGAATAATATCCCGCTGTGGGGCGTGTCAAAGCCGCGTACCACCCTGTCCGCTTCGGAAATCGCCACCTCGAGAATTTCAGGGTCATCGATTAAACTGAAGATCATTCTCTGTGAGGCAGTATCCGCCTCAAACAGGCTCAGCAGGCCAGCCAGTCCGCTTTTTTGAGCGAGCTCTTCTGCCTGAAAACCACCGGCGCTTTGTAAAATCGTCACCCCCGGCACCTTCGCATTTTTCCAGGCATCGAGCAGTTCGGGCAAATAATCAAGATTGTGTAAGATCACCAAGACAAGTTTCAGCATATTTTCTCCATTGTATTGCTATATTATAGCCTTTAAATTCACGGAATCAATCCGCTGTTGGGTGGTTCCCTATCCTATTTCCGCCTTGAATGATGTAGCCAGTAAAGCCGGGATGGATTATGATTAACACCCAATCAGGAATACATTCTGGATAATTTTATGCACGAACTACCGATTGCTGAAAACATCAAGAATATCGCGGTAAAACATGCCGAGAAAGCCGACGCCGAAAAAGTCACCGACATCTATATCGTGATTGGTCAGCTCTCGTCGGTGGTGGACGACTCGATCCAGTTCTACTGGGATATGATCACCGAAGGTACCATTGCTCATGGGTCCACCCTGCACTTCAAACGCATCCCTGCCCAAATGCGCTGCAAAGCCTGCAGCACAAGCTTTGCCCCCGACGGCCGCGACTACCTCTGCCCCGAATGCGGCGGGCACCAGGTTGAGATCGTCGCTGGAGACGAGTTTTTTATGGAGGCGATAGAGGTGGAGTAGACCAGACACAACTCCTACTCAGCAGTCGACCAGAATTCCTGGAATATTCAGGTAAAATAGAGACCCATCAATTATCTGGAGATAACCATGGAAGAAAAATCTCAATTCACCCTTCAAGAAGCCCATCTTAACTTTGCCAAAAGCTTCAATGGAAAAGTATGGGAACTACTCGAGAAGCCAGATCGCACGCCTGATGAAGATCAAGAAATGGTGATGGCCGCCTTTGCCTCTGCCTATCACTGGCGTTTTGTCGGTACCCCCCTGAATCAGCAGCGCGGTGAGTGGATCCTCGCCCATGTCTATACTGTGCTGGGAAACGCTGCGCTTGCACTAGAACATGCCCAAACCTGCT
>JBDLJU010000335.1:0-2413 GCA_039714215.1 Chloroflexota bacterium
TATACCAACGGGAAGGTCAGCCGCCGCAGTTCAAACCGGCAACCTATTCGGTGACTAAAGCTGGCGTGGTTGGATTTACCAAATACCTGGCAGCGTATTACACCGGCAAGAATATCCGGGTGAACACATTAACCCCAGGGGGGGTGTTCAACAACCATGATGATGAGTTTGTGGAAAGGTATGCCGCCCGGGCAGTGCTTGGCCGGATGGCAGAGCAGGATGAGATGAATGGCGCGATCTTGTTTTTGGCGTCAGACGCCTCTAGCTATATGACGGGTGCTAACCTGGTGGTCGACGGTGGTTGGACAGCCTGGTAAGTGCGGATAGAGTTTAGATGATGACAAAATTGGAAACACTGGCTTTAATCCCTGCCCGGGGAGGCTCCAAGAGCATCCCCCGAAAGAATATGATTGACTTTGCGGGGTATCCGCTGATTTCGTACAGCATTGCTGCCGGATTGGCTGCTGAGAAAGTTAACCGGGTGATTGTTTCGACCGATGACGAGGAGATTGCAGCACTCAGCCGCAGGTATGGGGCTGAGGTGCCGTTTATGCGCCCGGCGGTCCATGCGGAAGATGACACGCCTGATTTTCCGGTGTTTTTACATGCTTTAGAATGGCTGGCGGAAAACGAAAATTACCGCCCAGATATTGTGGTGCAGCTGCGGCCCACCTCGCCTTTCCGACGGGTGTGGCAGATTGACCGGGCGGTGGAAAGTTTAGCCGCTCGCCCTGATGCCGATGCAGTCCGTACGGTGATTGAGCCGTTCCAGAATCCATTCAAGATGTGGACGATTGCTGAGGACGGTGTAATGAATCCGCTGGTAAAAACTGAATTTGAAGAAGCCTATAATATGCCACGCCAGGCGCTGCCGCAGGTATATTGGCAGACTGGTTATGTGGATGCGGCCTGGTCGAAGACAATCTTGGAGAAACAGTCAATGACTGGGGAGAGAATCCTGCCATTGGAGATTGAGCCGGGTGATTGGGTTGATATTGACTCACCGGATGATTGGAAGCGCGCGGAAAGATTGATTACAGCTGGTGAAATTACCCTGGATGACCTGGGGTTCCAGATTTTGGAGGTTTAACATATGCCTACGATGAAAATTGGTGATCGCCTGATTGGCGACGGACAGCCTGCTTATATTATTGCTGAGATTGGCGTAAACCATAATGGGATTCTGCAGTTGGCCTTTGAATTGATTGACAAGGCGATGGAGTGCGGAGTCGATGCGGTTAAGTTCCAAAAGCGGAATTTAAATAAGTTGTATCCCAAGAAGATGCTCGAAGATGTCAATGTTGGAGAGAAGAACATGGCTTACCTGCTGCCAATTTTACAGCGGATGGAGCTGACTGACGAGGATTACTACCGTTTGCATGAGTACTGCCATAAAAAAGGAGTAACTTTCATGTGCTCTCCGTTTGACGTGGACAGCGCTGATTTTCTCAATAAGTTAGGTGTGCCGGCTTTCAAGGTTGCCTCTGCAGACATGATCAATTTACCGTTGTTGGATCACCTTATCGGTCTTGGGAAACCCCTGATCTTGTCTACCGGGATGTCCCGGATTGAGGAAGTTGAATTTACTGTAGACTTTTTGAAAGAACGAAAGGCAGATTTTGCCCTGCTGCACTGCAACAGCGCCTACCCGGCATCTTTTGACGATATTAACTTGCGGTTTATGAACCATCTGCGGCGTTTTGATGTCCCGGTGGGATACTCCGGACACGAGCGCGGTATTGCGGTCTCCACAGTGGCGGCCGCGATGGGCGCAAATATCATCGAACGGCATATTACCTTAGACCGCACGATGGACGGACCCGACCACGCTGCCAGCCTCGAGCCGCAAGGATTTTCAAAGCTGGTGCGTGATATCCGTTCAGTGGAGAAGGCGATGGGTTCTGGTGAAGAGAAATTCATGTCCCGCGGGGAAATCCTCAACCGTGAAGTACTGGCTAAAAGCCTGGTAGCGGCAGTCGATATTAAGGCAGGTGAAGTGCTCACTTCAGAGAAGATCACAGTTAAAGGCCCAGGGCAGGGCTTGTCTCCGCAGCGCTATCAGGAGCTGGTTGGTCGGAAGATGGAACGTGAAATTGAGGAGGACGCCCCGTTCTTACCGGAGGATATTGGCATGCGGGTGACCCTCGATATGGAGCACACCCTGCCGATGGAATGGGGATTTGTATCCCGCTATAATGATTTTGAATCGATGCTGAAGTATGACCCCAAAATCGTGGAGTTCCATTTTACAAACCGTGACCTGGATGAGGAATTTAACGGCAAGGATTACGACCTGCAGCTGGTGGTACATGCTCCGGAATTTTGGGACAATAACCTGGTTGACCTGTGCAGCAGCGATGATTGGCTGCGGAATGCCTCAATTGAGCTGATCCAGAAATCGGTGGAGGTAACC
>JBDLJU010000336.1:0-2293 GCA_039714215.1 Chloroflexota bacterium
GAGTCAGATGAGTATGACAGCCTGCAGAAATCCGGGCTGCGGGCAATCGACCGCCTGCATAAGCATGGCATTTTAGGCCCCAACACAATTGTCGCCCATGGAATTCACATGGATCACGCTGAGGTTGGCTTGCTTGCTGAAACCGGCACCTGGTTAACCCACCAGCCGCGCTCCAACATGAACAACGGCGTTGGGGTTGCCCCGGTTGAATCGATCATGCGGGCAGGAGTGAAAGTTTGCCTGGGCAACGACGGTTTTACCCAGGACATGTGGACCGAGTGGAAGACCGCTTACCTGCTGCACAAGATCTGGCACCGTGACCCGCGGCGGATGAACGGTTATGATCTTGTCCAGATGGCGATTTACAACAACGCGGCCCTGGCGGAAGTATTCTTCCCAGAAACGCGTCTGGGTGTGCTTGCTCCTGGCGCGGCGGCGGATCTGATCTTCGTGGACTACCAGGCATTTACCCCGCTGACCTCTGGGAATCTCCCCTGGCAAATCATCTTCGGTTTCAACGAGAGCATGATCACCAGTACAATGGTGGCTGGAGAGTTTCTGATGCGCGACCGCCAATTGCTCACCCTTGATGAAGAGGCGATTGCTGCCGAAGCGTTGGCCCTCGCCCCGAAAGTGTGGGAGCGGTACAATCAGTTTGTTAAATAATTATTTTGAAATGGAGAAGTGATGAGTGTAAAACCTGTTATTGCAATTCTGGGGGGTACCGGAAATGAAGGACCTGGTTTGGCGATGCGCTGGGCGTACGCCGGTTATAAGGTGTTGATTGGCTCCCGGCAGGCTGAGAAAGCTGAGGCTACTGCCGCCGAGCTGAACGAAAAATTGGGGATTGATACCATCGAAGGCTATGAAAATGCGGACGCGGCAGGGAAAGCCGAAATTTGCGTGCTGACCGTAGTGCAGTCTGCCCATCAGCCCGCACTGGAAGGGCTCAAAGAGGCTCTCCAGGGCAAGATCCTCGTGGATGCCACTGCGCGAGTGGTCTTTAAAGAAGTGAAGGCGCCTCACCCGCCATCTGCTGCCCGGATTGCGCAGGATATCCTTGGTCCAGGTGCGACTGTGGTGGCCGCCTTCCAAAATGTGCCGGCAAGCGCTTTGAAGAAGAACCTCGATAAGCCAATTAAAACCGATGTGCTGGTCAGCGCCGACGATATTGCAGCAGCTGAGCAGGTGATCGAATTGACTGAGGCGGGCGGGATGCGTGGCTTCTTTGCCGGCGGGTTGGATAATGCCTTCGTCGTCGAGGGGATCACCGCTTTGCTGATTGCGATGAACAAACATTACGGCGGTCATGGCACTGTACAGATCACCGGAATAAAAAAATGAGCCAGCTTACCCTGACTGCCCTTCCAGACATCCCAATGATCGAGGAAGGGGATCACCTCTCTGAGATTATATTGCAGTCTTTGAAAAAAGTGCAAATAGAATTGCAGGATGGCGATGTGCTTGTCCTAGCCCAAAAGATTGTTTCCAAGGCGGAAGGCAGGCAGGTCAACCTCGCCGATGTGGAACCCAGCGCAGAAGCAATCGCATTGGCCGAAGAAGCCGGGAAAAACCCGCGGCTGGTAGAAATGATCCTGGCGGAGTCCAACAAGGTCGTCCGCAAACGTCCGGGGAATATCATAGTGGAGCACAAGCTCGGGTTTATCTGCGCCAACGCGGGGATTGATCACTCGAATGTCGCAGGCAAAGGTAGTTGGGTATTGCTGCTCCCGGAAAACCCGGATGCTTCTGCTGCCCGTCTGCGCCTGGAGCTTGAGCAGGCCAGCGGGGCACGCCTTGGGGTCTCGATTATCGATTCCCATGGGCGCGCCTGGCGCAACGGCACACTCGGGCTGACGATTGGTCTTTCGGGGCTTCCCGGGGTGGTAGACAAGCGTGGTGAACGGGATTTATTTGGTTATAAATTGCGCGTCACCGTAATTGCTGCTGCCGATGAATTGGCTGCGGGGGCTTCGCTGATGATGGGCCAGGTTGCAGAGGGTACTCCGGTGGTGCATGTTCGTGGATTCCCCTATTCCCTGCGGGAAGCAACTTTGGCTGAACTGCTCCGAAACCCGGAGCGGGATATGTTTCGATAAACTCAGGAGAACCTTGTGAAAAATATTGATCCAGAGCTGTTGGATTTATTAGCTGACGAGACAAAAGCGTATGCTTTTCTTGGAACTACCATGCCAGATGGCTCACCCCAGGTGACGCCATTGTGGTTTAATACGAAAGGTGATTTCATCTTGATCAATTCAGCCAAAGGTCGGGTTAAAGATAAGAACATGCG
>JBDLJU010000337.1:0-2262 GCA_039714215.1 Chloroflexota bacterium
TCGATGCTGAAGGAATCGTCGAATAAATCATCTCCGAGTAAGTAGGTGGTCATCCACTGGGCAATCGGCTGATCTTTTCCCATCGCCTGATAATCCGTTTGTTCTGCCTGGCGAGTAAATTCCTGGGCTCGCATTGCTGCGGTCATCCCTGTTGAGGTGCGTCCCCTAGACTTCATGAAGTAGACACCAACCAAAATCGCCGCCAGAACCAGCACCGCAGCACAGGAGACCAGCAGGATATTGCCGGTATTGCTCTTGCCCTCAGAATCTTCAACCTCAGGTTGATTGGGATCAGTTTCAACGCCCGGAACCACTGCTCCACCTTCAACCGGGTAGTACTCTGAAAACATTTTTATCGTGGCTTCACTGAGCACATCGGTGGGATTATTCGCCATGGCCTGTAAAAATTTAGGAGCATCATCCCCCACCTGGCTGATTCGCTGTTGTGCCCGGGTCATATCATTGCGCAGGGTAAAAGAATCGACCACCATGTTCAAATAATCGAGTTTGTATTGGTCTGCCAGCTGTGAAGGGGAGGCATCTGTCCATTGCAAAGGAAACGCTCCCCATCCGAGCGCAATCAAACCAAAGAGAGTGCCAACCACGAAGGCAATTAACGCGATTAAGAGGGGACTCGAAGAAAGATTTCCAAAAACATTTTCCAAAAGGTTCCCAGAGGCTCTGCCGCCCTGCATCTCGTCGAGAGGATCGTCCTCAGGGTAATCGTAATCCGTCATGTCCATAATATTTGCTCCATAATTGAGCTACTCTGATCCATTTCAATCATTGTAGACCAGGGGTTAGTTTTCTGCAACCAAAACTATGCTTGCTTATCTTTTAAATGCAAGGATCATGCCATTTCAGCATGATCCTTGAAAAAGTCTATTCTGCTTCAGCTGCCACAGCTTCCTGCGGCATAACTTCATCAAGCAAGAAGCTTTCTTCACATGAGAGGCAGTTGGCGTGATTCTTATTGGCTGCCACCAGCATACCCTGGCAGTTGGGACATGGCACCGCCAAAGGACGCTTCCAGGAAGTGAAATCACATTCTGGATAATTTGAGCAGCCATAAAAAATTCGGCCTTTGCGGGTTCGCCGCTTTACAATATCACCATCACACTTTGGACAGGAGATGCCTATTTTTTCGAGGAAAGGTTCTGTATGCCGGCAGTCCGGGAAACGCTCGCAGCTGATAAATTTTCCGTAGCGTCCCCAGCGGATCTGAAGCTGACCCTGCTCACACGTTGGGCATTCGCGGCCGATATATTCGGGCTCTGCCTTGACCTCTGGCATTTCAATGTTGGCTTTTTCAATCTGGGCAGCAAAGGGATGATAAAAATCTCGAATCACCTCTACCCAGTCTTTTGAATCCTGCGCAATCCGGTCAAGGTCCTTTTCCATACTTGCAGTGAATCCAACATCGACGATATTGGGGAAATGTACAATGAGCAGATCGTTGACGATCACGCCGGTCTCAGTTGGGTGCAGCCGGCGGGCTTCACGATAAACATACCCGCGATTTTGCAGGGTGCTTAAAGTTGGAGCATAGGTTGAAGGCCTTCCGATGCCGTATTCTTCGAGTACTTTCACCAGGGTAGCCTCGCTGAAGCGGGGCGGGGGCTGGGTAAAATGTTGGTCGGGAAGCACTTCAATCAGCTTTTGCTTTTGCCCTTCTTCCAGTTCGGTGGGGATATTGGCGATATCGCCGCCGTTTTCTTCTTTTTCATATTCACCTTTGGTTTCCTCATAAACTGCCAAATAGCCAAGGAAACGGACTGCAGAACCGGTAGCTCGCAACTTGTATTGATGAACAGCGCTCTCACCAAGGATATTTACTTGCAGAGTGTCATATATCGCTGGGGTCATCTGAGAGGCAATAAAACGCTGCCAGATCATCTGGTACAACCGATACTGGTCCCGGGTCAGAAATTCCTTCATCGCTTTGGGTGTACGCAGCGCTGAGGTTGGCCGGACTGCTTCATGGGCTTCTTGCGCACCCTTGGCTTTAGTTTTGAACTTGGGCGCTTGCTCAGGTACAAATTTTTCGCCGTGGGTTTCGATAATGTAATTCCGTGCTTCTTTTTGAGCAAGTTCTGAAACGTTTGTTGAATCAGTACGCATATAGGTGATCAACCCCATCGGTTGACCATCACCCAGATCGATGCCTTCATAAAGCTGCTGGGCAATTGCCATCGTGCGCCTGGCCGTAAATCGCAGCCTGCGGGAGGCTTCTTGCTGCAAAGTGCTGGTGGTATACGGAGC
>JBDLJU010000338.1:0-2077 GCA_039714215.1 Chloroflexota bacterium
AGCCAGAAAACCTGCGCCCACCCCAAACAGACCGATCATACTGGTAATTATTTTCTTCTTAAAACCGCCCCAGACACCGAGCAACAAACTGCCGCCAATCACCCCAAAACTGAAGGATGAATTGAAGAGCCCGAACTGGATTGCTTCTCCGTTGAAATGGTCCAGCACAAGGAGGGACATCAATGAGGAGGCCGGGGTGAGTACGAGGTTGATCACCATCGCCATCCCCATAATAATCATCAAACCAGTCCGCCGGTGCATGTAGGCAAATCCTTCTTTCATGTCCTCCCAGACAGAATCCTTTTCACCGGCTGCTTTAACAACACGGTCCGGCTGGGGAACCTTACTGAACAGGAGGGGAATAATCGCCACAACCGCAGTGACCACATCGATCGCCAGGATTCGCTGCATCGGCATCGTATCGATCAATACCGCGCCCAAAGGGGCAGCAATAATTCCCAATCCGCCGTTGAGGAACTGGTTGAATCCCTGGATACGGGTGAGATGTTCGACAGGCACCATCAGGGATGTAGATGCACCCATCGCCATCCCGTGGAGCGTGCCCGCAATCGAGCGTAAACAGATCAGGGCATAGATATGCCAAATCTCTACGATCTCAAGGGTAAAGAGAACTGCCAATCCAACCGTGGCTAAAGCAATAAAGGCGTCTGCAAACACCATCGTCCAGCGCCGGTTCCAACGATCAACCAGTGACCCAAATAACGGGCTGAGGATGATCCGGGGCAGCATTGCGACCAGCGTTGAAACCGCCAGCACGGTCGCAGATTTGGTTTCAATTGTCAGGTACCAGATCAGGGCAAAAGAAACCAGTTCGCTTCCGAGCAGGGAGAAGGCCTGCCCTGTCCAGATTGAAAAGAAGCTCCCCTTCCATTTTCGCCCATCGCTGACACTGAATTGAGTTGCCATGATTTACTCCTAACTTCAAAAATTTAATATCTTTCTTGCTGGATTGCTATATTATTATATGTAATATTAATTTTTTGTCAATATTATTGTGTTTTATTTACATTACATTCATTTTTTATTAATATATTTAATCTATCATTTAACTTTAGCGAAAAAATGATAAATCCCTGGTCAAAAGACCCAAAAAAAATCAGGGAAATTCTCCGATACACTCAATTCTGATGAATTTAGGAGTGAAAATGGCCAAATACTCCCCCAAAAAATCCAAACGCGGCAGGAAAACCCTCTAACTATACGAGCTTTTCTGCTTCTTGAATAATCGCTCGATATCTTTTGTGCTCAGCCCAGGATCAAACAGAAATCCCTGACCAAATTTACAGCCCGTTTTCTCAAGGTACTCGATATGAACGTTGCTCTCAATCCCCTCGGCAATCACATTGAGACCAAGGTCTTGGGCGAGCAAGATGATTGAGTTGATCACCCCACGATGTTTATCGGGTGAGACGACTTCCTTGACAAAAGCCCGGTCAATTTTGATCGCATCAATCGGCAATTTATTTAAATAACCCAGGGAAGAATAGCCTGTCCCGAAATCATCAAGGTGGATCTGTACGCCTAATTCCTGGATCTTCCGTAGGATCTTTGAAACCAGCTCGGCATCACGGATAAAGATATTCTCAGTGATTTCCAAAATAAGCTGCTCGGGGTTGATCCCGGTTTCCTCAATGATTTTCTCCAACTCACCAGTAAACCTGGGATGGACAATCTGGCTGTTCGAGATATTAACGCTGACGGTGAGCAGGGGATCAAAATTAAACTTCTCCTGCCATGCCACCAGATTTTCACATGCCTCTTTCAAAACCCACAAGCCCACATCAAACAGCAAGCCCATTGTTTCCAGGTGCTCGATAAAGGTATCGGGGAGCTGAATTTCTCCCCTGACCGGCTGCCAGCGGAGCAACGCCTCGAGACCGACCACCTTCTTGGTATCCAGGGCGACGATCGGCTGGTAGTGGACCAGGAAACGCATATGCTTAATTGAATTGCGCAGCTCAGATTCAAGCCTGAGGCGCTGTTTGGCGGCCACACCTTTTGTTTCCGAGAAGTACTCATAACGGCCTTTACCCAGCGACTTGGCGTTATACATGGC
>JBDLJU010000339.1:0-2054 GCA_039714215.1 Chloroflexota bacterium
GGGAACAATCTGGTTAAGGGAAGTTTAGCAACACGTTTTAATGATGCAATGATCTCCCAGATCCGGTAATCGACCCGCAGTGCCCGATCCTTCCCGCCAACGAATAGGTCGCCGGTAAACAGCCAGCCCTGGGTTTGCTCGTAGAGACAAAGGTGATCTGGGCTGTGCCCGGGGGTGTAAATCACCTGGAAACTATATTTTTCAGTCTCAACGACATCTCCATCTGCGAGTGGTTGTGCAGTAGATGGCAGCGGCCAACCCCACATCACCCGGCGATAAAAATGCAGGGGCTGTGCTGCCCGCGGGCTTTCCAGGATTGGGAGCGCCAGCGGGTGTGCATGCACCTTGATCGCTTGATTTCTATTTTTTAAAATGCCATTTGCACCAATATGATCTTCGTGGCTGTGGGTGTTGGCAACCTGGGAGACTTGTTCGTCCCTCAAACTTTCCACTAATTCGCCTGCCGTATGGGCGCAACCGGTATCGATCAGCAAACCATCTGCCAGATATGCAGAGGTCCAATAATAACCACGGCCGGCGATTGTTCGGGCCGAGTCAATCCTGGTTACGTCGGTAAACCGGGTGAATTTTAACATCCAGGAAAACTTTATGGGACCGGGGTATCAGAGGGAACCGGTGTCTCTGTGGGGACTTCAGTGGGGGTATCCTGCGTCGGGGTGGCGGTGAAACTGGCTGCCCCGCTGCTGACCACGATCTGCACATAGAAGGCGCCGCCAAAGGCATCCACGCCAAAATTTTCCCCATCCGCATTGCGTAAGATCCAATACATGTTATAGGTGCCTTCGGTAGTTGGGGCGGTCATCTCAATCGAGATATCGAGAGTGTCCCCTGGGGCAACCTCATGGTCGGTGAGCGGGTAAGCCGTCTCCGCGCTGAGGATTTCTCCGCCGTAATACAGCATCTGGTATTCAGCGGCCCAGGTGCAGGTGCCTTCATTTTTGATCCGCCACGATTTGGTGAAGGCTTGTCCGGGAGCGAGTTCGGTGCCGTCTGGGATGCTGAGGTCATCGACAAAAGAAGCCAGGTCGCAGCTGCTCAGCGCTGGTCCAGCCTGGGTGACCGCCTGGGTTGGGAAGGGGGTGTAGGTGGCGATTTCGATGGTGGGAGTGTTTGTCGGCAGCGGTTCAGCCGTCGGGGGGATCGTCAAGGTCGGGGAGGGTTCCATCATCGCGGTTTGAGTGAGGGCGACCATCACGGTTTCAACCGCCTGGGTGATCACTAAACTGCTTTCTGTGGCCTGCTGTTCTGCCGATGGGCCGCAGGCGGACAGTAAACCAGCGCTGACCAGGAGTACCGCCAGCAGGCGGTTTGATTTTTGATTTATCATTGTTGTATCATCCTTTTCTATTGAGAAAGTAGATTCAGCGGCACAGGATACCACAAATACGGCAAAAGCGATGTCTGAAGATAGAAATTATGTTCTGCGTGTATTGACAGTTTTCGAAATTCATTTTGAAGCTGGTCGAATATTTCATATAATAAGATGACAGCGTTTTTTAACTTGTGTGAGGAGGAGAAAATGAAGAAGCGAGGAATGGGCTGCAATACACTAATTTTCCTGTTTGTATTTGGTATGGGAGCGGTCTGGCTGTATGTCACCGTGAACGGGATGAAGTTGGCTGAAGAAAGCCAGGCCTGGCTTTCAACAGCGGGGACGATCACCAATACCAGCATTGATCGCGTGGAAAGCACCGATGAGGACGGGTTTACTGATGTAGATTTCCGTCCGGTCGTGGATTATTCTTATGTGGTTAACGAGGGTACCTTTACCAGTCAGCGGGTAGATTTTGGTTCCCGGCCTACGTATAACAGCTCGTCGCGCGCGGAGGAGTATTTGGCCAAATATCCGGTCGGCGGGGAAGTGGAAGTTTTTTACGATCCGGAGAATTTTGGTGAAGCCGTGCTGGTGCGCGAGGCAAGCGGGTCAACTTTCGGCTTGATTGGCGGAGCGGTGATGGTGATCGGTTCGGTAGTTGGTTGGATCGGTGCATTTATCAAATCTAAACGGATGATGATATAAATTTGGACGAAGA
>JBDLJU010000340.1:0-2042 GCA_039714215.1 Chloroflexota bacterium
CCCACAGGCGATGGCGATCTATTTTCAATGGGGATCTAACCCTCATAAACTTACGAAGACAGCACTAGATGCCGGTCTCTGGGTAGAGGGGGGCTATGGCCCTACATCACAAAACGCCACAAGGCTCTTCAAGGTAGAAGAAACCGGTCTCTGGCTTTTTGAAGAATAAGTAACTAAAAATAATCAGGCAATTTTACGAGGGGATTTTAACATCAGCTGCGTTGTTTCAAGGCTGAGTGGTTGTTTTGGGAGGGGGAAACTAATGCTGTGATCGCGAGATCGAGTAAGATGAGATTGCTTAACCCATGCGCCCGGTGATATAGGTTTCGGTAAGCTCATGCTCGGGGGTTGTAAACAGTTTTTCTGTGGGGTTGAATTCAATCAGCTCACCCAACCAGAAAAAACCCGTATCGTCAGAGACACGCGCGGCCTGCTGCATGTTGTGAGTCACAATAACGATGGTATAACGTTTTTTTAACTCACGGATGAGTTCTTCAATCTTACCCGTGGCAATGGGATCAAGCGCCGAGGCAGGCTCGTCCATGAGAATGACTTCGGCTTCAACCGCCAAAACACGGGCGATGCACAAGCGCTGCTGCTGCCCGAGGGACAAACTCATCGCGTCGCCTTTGAGATCATCTGCGACATCGTCCCACAGCGCGGCGCGGCGCAAGCTGCGTTCTACAATTTCGTCCAGATCGCTGCTGTTGCCGGTCAGCCCTAAAACACGCGGGCCAAAAGCAACATTGGCATAAATGGATTGAGGGAAAGGGTTTGGCTTCTGAAAGACCATGCCCACCCGTTGGCGCAGCGAAGCCAAATCAATATCGGGTGCATAGATATCACCCCCGTCGAGCAGGATCTGCCCATCTACACGGGTACCGGGAATGGTATCGTTCATGCGGTTCAGGCACCTTAAGAAGGTCGATTTTCCACAGCCAGAAGGACCAATTAAAGCGGTCACCTTTTGGGGTTGAATATCCATATTAATCTGGCTCAAAGCCCGAAATTCCCCATAATAAAAATCTAAATCACGGATGGTTAAGACAGGGTCATTTTTCATGGGCTGGATTATACCAAGGTGGGACAGCTCTTGGGATGGGGGTGAGGTTGAGATTGCCGCGATCAATGTGCTCCCTCGCAATGGCAGATGGGGCACTAAGCATCTTTCCAGGATCTCATTTTACAGCAAAAAAACTTGCAAAGCATTTGGAGGAATATACCAACCCGCTTTCAGACAAGGTTCAAGTTTGATTTCTTGAGCGTCTGGCGAATGGTTTCGTGAGAGATATTGTCTACAATGCCCAAGTGGATGATGCGATCTTTCAGCAGACGCAAGCTCCACCGGCGATAACCGTTTGGCGGCTCACTACGGGCAACAGCAATCAAAAGAGCCTCTGCTTCTCGATCTAATCGCCGCTGGTAAACCCGGTCTGGTTTCTTCCGGGGGAGCGCCAGCTTCAACCCGCCTTCAAAGTACCTCTTACGGACAGTATATACGGTCAACGAAGAGACATTGAAGGCCTCGCAAATTGCTTTGTACGTCCAGTTGGGGCCTTCTTCGCTGTTATCCGATTGGAGCAGGATGCAGGCACGCCTGATTTGTCCGGCCGAGGCTTTTGCTGACGATCTCAGTTCACTCAGTTCCAAACGTTCAGCTTTTGTAAGTTTCACAACAAATTTTTGTTTCATACCCTTACTCCTGGACCATCCTCCATTACTTGATCATTCTGGAGCAAGATGTGTGCCATATTCATGTTTTACACTGGACAAATTGGATTAGACTAATTTAATAAAATGATATATAATGTAAATCAACCTTACAATTTTGTTAGGTGCTGGTGGTATTTTATTCCCTATTTTTACAGCCTTATGATTTATCGATGGAGGGCATCAGGTTTTACCAAGACTGCCAATTCTAGGCTATAGAAAAAGTCAAATTGCATAGCACATAGGAAGCGAAGATCCAAAGATATATTTTGGTCGCTTATCCCTTTTCCAAGCAACTAAGTATTTGGGGATATGTCTTTGGGGAGCCAGTA
>JBDLJU010000341.1:0-2014 GCA_039714215.1 Chloroflexota bacterium
AAAAATCCAAGCTGCAGCAGGTATGGCTCAACCACATCCATGATCGTATCAGATTCTTCGCTGACTGAAGCGGCGATCGTATTCAGTCCGACCGGACCGCAATTGTACTTTTCGATGATTGCCCGCAGTACCCGCCGGTCCATATCATCCAGGCCGAGAGGATCAACTTCCATGAGGTTAAGCGCTGCACCGGCAACTTCAGCAGTGATCTCGCCATCGGCGCGCACCTGGGCGTAGTCACGCACCCGGCGCAGCAGGCGGAGAGCGACTCGCGGCGTACCGCGCGCCCGCCGGGCAATCTCGGTGACCCCGTCATCACTGGCAGGCATCCCCAAACGTTCGGAAGCGCGGCGCACAATTTGCTCCATGGCATCCTGCTCATAAAAATGCAGGCGGTAGACCGCGCCGAAACGGGCACGCAGCGGAGCGGTGACCAACGCCAACCGGGTCGTTGCCCCGATGACGGTGAACTGGGGCAGCTTGAGGCGGATCGAGCGGGCTGAAGGGCCTTTGCCAATAACGATATCGAGGGCAAAATCTTCCATAGCCGGGTAAAGCACTTCTTCAACAGCGCGTCCCAGGCGGTGAACCTCATCAATGAAGAGCACATCCCCTTCTCGCAGGTTGGAAAGGATCGCTGCCAGATCGCCCTGGCGCTCGACCGCTGGCCCGGCGGTGATCTTGATATTCACGGCCATTTCGTTGGCGAGGATGTGAGCCAGGGTAGTCTTCCCCAGACCAGGGGGACCATAAAACAACACGTGATCAAGCGGCTCACCGCGGTGGCGGGCGGCTTCGATCAGAATTGCTAAATTTTCTTTGATCTTCTCCTGCCCAATCAGCTCCGCCAGGTTTTTCGGGCGCAAGGTACGATCTACTTGGTCTTCGGAGCGCGGGGCAGGATTTACCAAACGGTCTTCGGGTTCACTCATAGGGAGATTATACAACATCGTCCCACATTTGTGCTGTGATGCGAGACAAGGTTTGGTAATGGCCGATGAAATTGCTATAATGGGGAGCATACAAAATTATCCCCAAAGGAAAATCTATGAAAATCACCACCTGGAATGTAGCCGGTTTAAGAGCAATGCTCAAAAAGGGCGGTTGGGATTGGGTCAAGCAGCATGATCCCGACGTGATCTGCCTGCAGGAAATCAAAGCTATGCCGGAGCAGCTCACCGAAGAAAATCACCAGCTGTTCGCGCCATATAAAGTTTTATGGAATCCCGCCGAAAAGAAAGGCTACAGCGGCACCCTGACCCTGGTCAAAGACCAAACGGTAAAGATGAAGAAGGGTTTGGGGGTTGACAGGTTTGACCATGAAGGCCGCACGATCCAGGCCGAATTTGAAGAATTTGTCTTGTTTAATCTCTATGTCCCCAACGGCGGGCGCGACCTCGGCAGAGTACCGTTTAAACTTGGCTTTTATACCACCCTGCTTGAGTTGTGCAACAGCTATCATCACGCCGGAAAGCAAGTGATCATCTGCGGGGATATTAACACGGCGCACGAAGAGATTGACGTGCATAATCCCAGGACCAAACACAAAATCACCGGATTCCTTCCAGAGGAGCGTGCCTGGATCACCAAGTTCTTATCCAATGGATTGGTCGACAGCTACCGGGCATTAAATCCGGAAGGGGTGCAGTATACCTATTGGTCGTATATGCAAAATCAACGCGGGAAAAACCAGGGTTGGCGCCTGGATTATTTCATGGTTTCAGAGAACCTTTTCCCTGGAGTGAAGGATGTCATCACCCACCAGGAGGTGTTAGGGTCGGACCACTGTCCGGTAACTTTGATCTTAGAATAATTGGATAAAATGCTATTCAGATGTAAGGTGAGAGAAAATGCTTTCAGAGCTTTCTAGGTTGAGAAACCTGAGCTGAGGATGTGGTTTTCCAAACCAATAATAGCGCTCTCGCGATCAGAGAGGATGATATCAACCACATCCCGCATGGAGACCATCCCCACCATGCTGTCATTTTCGAGAACCGGCAGGTGACGGATTTTA
>JBDLJU010000342.1:0-2012 GCA_039714215.1 Chloroflexota bacterium
CCGCTGACCAGCATGTGGTAGAAGACAGCCATATCGCGAGCGGTGGAGTGCAGGCTTGCGGCAGGGATCAAGGCGGTGCGCAGCAGGGGATGGTTGAATATTTTGATCACCTCGTCCTGGTCTTCCGCGCCAGAGTACACCGGCGGGGTAAGCTTCAATTTTCGGAGCGGCAGCTTGAGCCAGGAGTGCGCCATCCCCAGCGGTTGGGCAAAATGCTCTTGGAAGTATTTATGGATCGAGGTGCCGGTCACCCGGCGGAGCACCTCTCCAAGGATGTAGCCGAAGCTGACCACGTGGTAAGAAAACTTTTCCCCGGGCGGGTATTCGGCAGGGGTGCGGCCGGTATCCCAGGCGATCAGGCGCCAGGAAGGCCACAGCGGCACCTGCTTCTCTCCCCTTCCCCAGGGAATCCCGGCCTGGTGGGTGAGCACCTGCTGGATCGTAGCCTCTACTTTCCCATTGACCCCAAACTGCGGCCAGTACTCCACCACTGGGGCATTGAGTTCAATTTTGCCCTCCTCGATCAGCTTGTGGATGCAGACTGCGGTAAACGCCTTGGTGCATGAGAAAGTGAAGAAGGGGGTTTCCGGGGTGATCGGTTTTCCGCGGGCGGTGCCCAATGCCTGATCATAGAGCACTTCTCCGTCCTTGACCACCACGATCTGCGCGGCGGGATGCTGTCCCTGCTGAATTTGGTATTCAAGCAGGGCGTGCAGGCCGGCGGTGCGGGCGGTGACGGGGGTTGGGTTAGAAAAATCGAGTTGATCTTTCATCGATTCTATTATATATCGACAGCGCAGTTGCGGGTATAATCCGGTCATGTTTGATTACACATCGCTGTTCGTCAGCTTCAAAACCGAGATCTTGCCGGAATACATTGATATTATGGGGCACATGAATGTGATGTACTACATCCATATTTTTGATAAGGCCACCCGGAGCTTTTTTAGCAGTTTTGGTTTGAGCGAGGATTATGTGCGCGCCACCAACATGGGCAGTTTCGCCCTTGAGCAGCACATCCGTTATTTGGCCGAAGTGCGCCAGGGCCAGCAGATCACGGTCTACACCCGGGCGCTGGGGCGTTCGAGCAAGACGATCCATTTTATACACTTTATGGTGCGTGATCAAGATGATGCACTGGCAGCGACCAGTGAGCTGGTTGGCGCGCACGCCAACCTGGACGAGCGGCGGGCGGCGCCCTTCCCACCGGCATTTGCTGCGGGAATTGATCAGTATCTGGCAAATCATACAAAATTAGATTGGGAAACCCCTGTATGCGGGACAATGGGGGTCAAGAGAAAGTAAGCATTTTCGAAGGCCGGGCAAAATAAAGCTGCTGGTATAATCGTTAAACTTCACCAGTTTTGACGGGAAATTGCGATGCCGATTAATTACCAACAAATTCTTGGAGATATTGCGAAGATTGCCGCGGCTGCCCCGCAGTTTGAGCAGGAGTTGAATGCCCGGCGGGCAGAAGCGCAAAAACTGTTCTCCTCCACAATGGATCAGCAGCAGCTCAAGGACAAGCTCACCAAAGCGGGTTCGATCCTCAATCACCTGCGCTGTGCGATGCCCACCAATGAAGCGATCAACCAGCGTATCCCATTACCCACTGAATTGAAAGAGCAGACGATCATCGCCGTCGACGGCTCGCAGATCAACCCCAGCCGGCACCTGCCGGTCAATTATTTTTTGCTCAACCTCGGCGTGATCATTTACCCGGCAGACCCCACAGAGACTCCAACAGCGAAACGCCAGTCTAAATTATTTTCGACGCAGAGCGAGCTGTGGAAGGGAGTCAACGAGGAACAGGTCGCTTACCTGCGCGATATCGAAGAGCGCAAAGAGATCAGCGCTGAGGCGCGTAAATTTGGTCCAAACGCCGGGGTGATCACCCTCACCGACGGGCCGCTGGAATTATGGTTGCGCAAGGGAGACGGCATTCAAAGCATCGGGGAGAAAGAGAAAGCACTGGCTGATTACCTGGCTTCCCTGGCAGAGTTGAATGAACT
>JBDLJU010000343.1:0-1915 GCA_039714215.1 Chloroflexota bacterium
TATATTCTACAAACTTCTGTATACTCAACTAGCCTGGAGTTATAACCTGGTAGCATCGCTGGTTTCGGTTGGGCAATGGAACGAATGGGTCGAATCTGTGCTTCCTTTCCTGGGAAATGGTAAGATTTTAGAATTGGGTCACGGACCAGGGCATCTGCAAAGCTTAGCATTTGACCAACAGCTTGATATCACGGGTCTCGACTTAAGTCCCCAGATGGGAAAGATTTGCAGGAAGAGGCTGCTGGACGAGCAGCATCATCCAAAACTGGTCACCGCCAGCGGAATAAAAATCCCATTTACTTCTGGTTGTTTTTCCACGATAGTATCCACCTTCCCCGCCGATTACATCATCAAACAAGAAACTCTCTCGGAAATTTACCGTATGCTAAACCAAGAAGGGAAATTTATTCTACTTCCGATCGCATGGATAACCGGAAAATCTTTCCTCCACCGGCTTGCTGCCATTCTCTTTCAGATCACCGGGCAAAGCCCCTCGCGGACAGCTTCTGAATTTGAAGCTGGAATTAAAATCTTCCGAAGCGCTGGTTTTGATCTTGAAACCCATCAAATAGCCCTAAAGCACAGCAGAGTACTGATATTGGAAGCCACAAAATTATAGTCCGAGCAAAGTTATTTGGTAAAATTCAAGGATGGAAGTTCAAATCGGCGCTGCAAAAATTAATAAGTATGCCATGTCTGAGAGCGGGGACACGCTTGAGGTGGTTGAGCGCCCCAACGGCGGTTTATCCGTCGTGCTTGCCGATGGACAGCGTTCAGGGAAAAATGCTAAGCGCATCTCCAACATTGTCGCCAGAAAAGTTATTTCTTTGCTTGCCGAAGGTGTCCGGGACGGACCAGCCGCCCGAGCCGCCTCCGATTATCTCTATGCACTGCGCGGTGGCAAAGTGCTTTCAACCCTGAATATTCTCTCCATTGACCTGGAAACCAACTCCCTGGTGATCACGCGCAACAACCCTGCCCCAATTCACATCCTGAAAAACAATAAAACATCAATTTTGTCCTCAACCTGCCAGCCAGTGGGTGTTTACCGAAATACCCGTCCAGAGATTACCGAAGTTGAAATTGAGCCTAACCTCACCGTAGTAGCCTACACAGATGGGATGATCACTGCTGGCGAACGTAAAAGCCAGCACCTCGACATTCCTTCCGCCCTCAAGGAAATTCTTGCGGCTGATGATCTTTCCGCCCAAATGATCGCAGACCACCTGATTGGCTTAGCTTTAGAACTGGACGATCAGCGCCCAATTGATGATGTCAGTATTGTGGTCGTTCATATTGCGCCAACTCAACAAGATTTGATCCGCCGTATGACCGTCCGAGTGCCAATTAAATGAGAAGCACAAATCACCGATTTTCTCGCCGGTTAAGGGCTGCCTTTCGGGATACCTTGCTGCTGCTGCGAGAATTTTTTTGGTCCTTAGGAATTTTTCTTGTTGTCGTAATTGGCGGAGGAGCGTTGTATTATTATCTCGCTGCCCAGGCAGGCGAGCCGCTGAGTAGTTTTGCTGAAGCGGCATATTTGTTGATCAGCCTGACTTTTTTCCAACCAACGATCGACTTTCCTAACGACTGGCACCTACAAATCTTTTTCTTCCTGGTTCCTCTTGTTGGATTGGGCGCAATCGCACAGGGGGTAGCTGAATTCGGTGTATTATTTTTTAACCGCAGATCTAGAAGTAAGGAGTGGGAAATGGCAGTAGCCTCCACATTGAACAAGCATATTATTCTTATCGGATTAGGCCACCTGGGATACCACACCCTGAAATCATTGCTCAGCTTAGATCAAGAAATTGTGGTGATCGAGATGAACCCAGATTCCGAGTCAGTTTCAGAGGTCAAAGCTTTGGGCATTCCTGTCCTGATTGCGGATGCCAACAAACGTTCCTCACTGAAA
>JBDLJU010000344.1:0-1733 GCA_039714215.1 Chloroflexota bacterium
GTGGGAAACGATTCTCGCTGGAAAGGAATGGAAGGGAGAATTTGTAAACAAGAAAAAGAATGGCGAACTTTATTATGAATCAGCATCGATTTCGCCGATATTGGATGAGCAAAACAACATTTCTCATTTTGTGGCGATTAAAGAAGATATTACCGGACGCAAGCTGATCGAGGAGGAGTTAAAGAAACAGCAGGCCAGCCTGATGGCCTTGATCGAAAACACCAAGGACGATATCTGGTCGGTGGATTCAAGCTATTGCATCACGACATTGAATTCAAATTTTCATAGGAATTTCCTTACCGCTTTTAATGTTTCGCTGCAGATCGGCGACAATCTCATTGAGGTTTTGGATGAGATATCCCATGATCTTAAAACGCAGTGGCAGGCGCGCTACGATTGCGCTCTGCAGGGTGAGCAGTTTGTTGAAATTGATCACTTTAATATCGAAGGCGTGCCAAATTATATCGAAGCGGCTTTTAATCCGATTTATCTAAATGAAGAAATTGTCGAAGTTTCCGTTTTTTCACATGATATTACCAAAAGGAAGATGGCGGAGGAGGCATTGCGGAAAGCCAATCAGGATCTTCAGGGCCATGTGCAGCAGGTTGAATCGCTCCAAGAGAAGCTGCGCGAGCAGGCGATTCGAGATTCCTTAACCGGATTATTTAATTTTCACTATATCGAGGAGGTTTTGGAGCGTGAGATCATTCGTTTCCAACGAAGGAAAAAATCAATCGGCCTTATTCTGCTTGATATCGATAAATTTAAAGAAGTCAACGATACCTACGGTCATAATGCGGGAAACCTGATGCTCAAAAAATTGGCAGAGGTGATTAGAGAAAATATCCGGGGGGATGATATTCCCTGCCGTTTTGGCGGTGATGAATTCTTGATTGTGATGCCTGAGACCACCACGCAAGTTGTTTTTGACCGGGCAGAGCTAATTTGCAAAAAGTTTGCAGCTTTGAAAATCCCCTACAAAGATCAGGAAATGTCTGCCACCTTTTCGGCCGGGGTGATCGCCAGCTCACCGAAGGAGTACACGCGCGATCAGCTGTTGAATTTTGTGGACCAGGCGCTCTACCAGGCTAAAAATGAGGGACGCAACCGGGTGATTACCTACAAGGGTGAGCTTTAATCTTACTTGCCGCAAATTACAAAGCACTGCAGCACAGTTTTTGCTGGAAAGCATTTGCATAGCAAGTTGCTCGTGCTGGAATTTATCCTCTTTCAACCTTCTTGGATCAAAAAATTTGTAAAGCTATTGATTTCTGTCTCCAGATTTCATATAATCAAAATGTGATATGTAAATATGCACATGTCTTTTGGATTACTCTGACGAGATGACGGTCATATATGTATGAAGGAGGGCGTTTTTGATGAAAGGCAATAGCTTTGCGCAATTCAAGCAGCCGATGAAAATCATCGGTTGTTAATTTTTAAATGCTGCTTTGTGTATGGATTCACAAAACAGACACCAGGTTTGTCCGATGATGAGGTGAAAAATGGCTGTGCAAGAAGATCGACTGACTGACAAAGCCGCGGAGATCAAGGTGATCAACAGTTCGCTGGAATTGTTTGAGGAATTTGGCCGCTGTCCCCAGGGAGAGTATCTGAACCTGGAAGGAAACATCTTGTTAATCACCGGTGTTGCTCACCCGATGGTGAACAGCGTGGTTCAGACCCATTTAGAAAAAAATGGAATCGAAGCGAAGATCCAGGGTCTGGTTGAC
>JBDLJU010000345.1:0-1732 GCA_039714215.1 Chloroflexota bacterium
ACGGCTGGCGAAGTATAAAGACCTGCACAAAGGGGAACGCTGTGTGATCATCGGCAACGGTCCCAGCCTGAATAAGACCGACGTTTCAAAAATTAAAGATGAGTACACCTTTGGGATGAACCGGATTTATCTGGCATTCCCTGATTGGGGGTTTGAGACCAGCTATTTCACCTCGGTGAATGACCTGGTAATCGAGCAGTGCGCCGCCGATATTGAGAAATTATCGATGCCGAAATTCTTAGCGTGGCGTTCGCATGGGCATTTGAACTCAATTGATCAAACCATGTTCCTGCATACCACCTACTACAACCCAAAGTTTTCCAATGATGTCCGCCGCAGAGTGTGGGAAAGCGCCACGGTCACTTATGTGACTTTGCAGCTGGCTTATTACATGGGCTTTTCGGAAGTAATCTTGATTGGGGTAGATCACTCCTTCAGCTCTAAGGGGGATCCCAATACGACGATCGTCTCTGCAGGGGATGACCCGGACCATTTCAACGCAGAGTACTTCGGGAAGGGTTTCCGCTGGCAGCTGCCGGATCTGGATACCTCGGAGTTAGGTTACGCCCTGGCCCGGCAGGCTTTTGAGGCTGACGGACGCCGGGTGATTGATGCTACGATCGGCGGCAAGCTGGCGATCTTCCCTAAAGCAGACTACGACGTTCTGTTTTCCTGAGTATAATATCCCCAATGTCTGATCAAATGCCGCTCGTGACGGTAATTACCCCTTCATATAACCAGGCTGAATATCTGGAGCAAACGATCTATTCGGTGTTAAACCAAGACTATCCTAGTCTTGAGTACATCGTTGTGGATGGCGGTTCGGATGACGGCAGCGTGGAGATCATTGAGAAATATGCTGACCGGCTGGCCTGGTGGGTCTCAGAGAAAGACAACGGGCAGGCAGATGCGATCAACAAGGGCTTTAGCCGGGCAAATGGCGAGATCGTTGCCTGGTTGAACTCTGATGATGTGTACCTGCCGGGCACGATTCGGCGGGCAGTGGAAACCTTGCAGCAGCATCCCGACGCGGGATTGACCTACGGGAAGCTGCTCTCGATCAATGCCCGCGGGGAACAGGTCAATACGATCAGCTACCAGCAGTACGCGCTGGAGGACCTGCTTTCATTTTTTATTATCGGGCAGCCGACGGTGTTTATGCGCAGAGCGCTCCTTGAGCAGGTGGGACCGCTGGATGAAAGCTACAGTTATTTATTAGATCACCAGCTGTGGCTGCGCTTCGCACAGCTGGCGCCGATGGTGTATGTCCCCATACCAGCGGCAGCAGCACGCTACCATCCCTCGGCAAAGAATATGGCACAGGCGGAACATTTTGGCGCGGAGGCTTATCGGATTTTGGATTGGGCGCAAACGCAGCCCAAAATGGCTGCGGTGATTGAGAATACCCATAATCGGGTGTGGGGCGGCGCTCACCGCTTCAATGCCCGCTACCTGTTGGATGCCGGACTGCCGATGCAGGCGCTGCGGGCGTACCGCAAGGTATTGAAGCATTACCCGGAGTTTGTCTTGCGTCGTGCCCACCGAGTGCTGTTTGCGCTGATGAGTGCTGTGGGTCTCGGTGGACTGCGCCGTCTGGTTTACCGCCGCTATCTGGTGGCGCCCAAGAAGGCTGCTCCTGAATTTGAAGCTGAGGAAGTAATCAAGCGGGTGGCGCAGGTCTCCGCAGAAAAAACAGAGCTGCAGCACCGAGATACCGTCCCGCCAATTTTAG
>JBDLJU010000346.1:0-1597 GCA_039714215.1 Chloroflexota bacterium
ACCTTCCTCGCCGTTCGAAGCTGTCGTAACGCTGTATCCCGCCCTGCTTAATATCTGCGAAAGTGTTTTCCGTAAGTTTTCTTCATCATCTACAATTAATATCGTTGATCCCATCCAACACACTCCTACGATCTATTTTTGCTTCTCATCACTCAAGGGCAGCCATACTGTGAAGGTTGCGCCTGCCTCTTCGTTGTTTTCAACCGTGATTGAGCCGCTGTGATCCTGTACGATATCGTAACATATCGACAGCCCTAAGCCCATCCCGGTATCTTTCGTGGTATAGAACGGATCAAAGATCAAATCCATATCCATCGGATTGATCCCAAAACCGGTATCAATAAAAGCAATCCCAATCCTCGTTTTTTCTTTAAGCAGGCGGATCAGCAATTTTCCGCCATCCGGCTGCATCGCCTCAATTCCATTCAAACTTAAATTCAGCAACACTTGTTTCAAGCGGTCAACAAAACCATTGACGTAAACATCTCCGAACTTGCTCTTCTCAATCACCAGTTCAACTTTGCTTCTCCGCAGGTGGGTTTCGAGCATCAACTCAAGATCCTTCAGCAATGGACTGATTTGAGTGAGCTGGTATTCTTTGGTAAGCGCCGGGCGGTAGACATCCCTCAGCCGGTTGACAATTCCCGTGAGGCGCTCCACCTCCGACATCCCTAAATCAAGCACTTCTGCGCTTTCTTCATCAATCGTACTTTGTTCGATTAAAAACAGGCAGTTCTTGATTGTCTGCAGCGGGTTATTCAGCTCATGAGCAACAGAGGCCACCATCCTGCCCATCCCAGCCAGCTTATCCGCCCGGATCAGCCGCGTGCGGGTTGCCTGCTCGGTGAGCAGAGATTTTTCCAGGTCGGCATACAACCAGGAATTTTTTATCGCGCTGGCCGCATTGTTGGCAAATACCTGGAACAGCTGCAGCTCTTTCTCACCAAAAGTATGCGGCTTCTTGCTGTCAATATTTAACAACCCGACTGTCTCGGTCCCAACGACCAGGGGGATTGAGGCAAACGAACGAACCCACTGCTGGGCGGGCGACGATTTCCAATTTGCATCTTTTTCGGTTTCAGGAATCACCAGGCTTTCCCCAAAGCCATGTCCTTCTTCCTGCATCCGCTGGTGGATAAAGTCTGCCAGTGTTTGGGTATAGTCTTCTGCCTGTTCGCCCAAAAATTCATACCCCACATGGCGGTAAACCCGCGGCTGTCCCTCTCCCAATAACATGATGTTCGCCGCGGTAGCTGAAAACAAGCGCACCGCATAATTCAAAATCATGTCCAGCACCACATCCAGCTCTAGCGATTTATTCAATAAGGTTGAAATCTCAGTTTGCGCTTCGGCAACCTCGCGTGCCTGCCGTTCAGCTTCCAACAAACGGGCGTTTTCAATCGCTGTGGCAGCCTGCACACACAGGTTTTCCAAGAGCAGTTCAACTGAAGAGTCAAATGCATTCCTGGATTTACTTAACACGCTCAAAGTGCCTAATGGCCGGTCAAGGCTGATGATCGGGGCTACAACCAGCGAGCTTGCCGTGGACATCCCATTGGTCTTTAAATAGCGGCTGTCCTCCTCGGTATTTGCTACA
>JBDLJU010000347.1:0-1542 GCA_039714215.1 Chloroflexota bacterium
GCGCTTAACAATTTTGTGATCACACCCGATGACTCTGACAATTCTATTTGATCTCGACGATACCCTCCTGATCGGCAGTACGGAAAAAATTCTCCCTGCCTATTTATCAAAATTCAGCGCGCACCTCAGCCAGATCACAGACCGGCCGGAAAAAATTGTGCCGGCAATGATGGCTGCTACGGAACTGATGCTTCACAACACTGATCCTACCAAAACATTAAAAGAAGTTTTTGATGCCGATTTTTACCCTGCAATGGGATGGGATTATCAAGCGCCGCAGGCATTGATTGAAGAATTTTATTCCAACCACTACCCAAAACTTGAACAAATGACCTCCCCCAACCCGGCAGGTTTAGAACTCGTCAAAAAACTTCAGGCAAGGGGTGATCAAATTGTGATCGCCACAAACCCAATCTTTCCAATGATCGCAGTAGACCAGCGTTTAGACTGGGCTAATCTCTCTGCTGAAAAACATGCGTTTTCTTTGGTAACGAATTACGAAGAATCTCATTTCACCAAGCCAAACCCTGCCTATTACACTGAAATCCTTGGAAAAATTGGCTGGCCTGAAAATCCGATGGTGATGGTGGGCGATAACAAAGCCTGGGACATTGATCCCGCCCAGGAACTTGGGATTGCCACATATTGGGTCGATGGTGATATTGGCTATACGCACGAAGAGGCGAGAGCACCATATCATGCCGGTCCTCTCGGCGGTTTGTTAACCTGGTTAGATTCGATCCCCGAAGAACAGCTCATTCCCGATTTTAGCTCGCCGATTTCCAGCACCGCAATCATGCGGTCAATCCCTGCGGTGCTTTCATCCTTCCTTGGGGATGTTTCGCCTGCCGACTGGCACACGCCCCTCTCGAAAGACGGCTGGAACTTAACCGAAATAATCTGTCACCTGCGTGATGTCGACCGGGAAATTTATATCCCCAGGCTAAACCAGGTTAAAGAAAATGAGCGCCCCTTCATCGAGGCGATTGATGCTGATTCTTGGGCAGAGGAACGAAATTATAAACAGCAAGATGGCAAACAGGCTTTCGTCGATTTCACCTCGGCCAGGATCAAACTGCTCGAGTTGATCAATTCCTTTGATAGTCACAGCTGGCAAAAGGAAATCAGGCACACCATTTTTGGTCCGCTCTCGCTGGCAGAGCTGCTCAAAATTTCCGCCCGCCACGATAAACTTCACATCCAGTATATTTACGAAATATTAACTCCCCTGAAGCGTAATTAACGCATCCTTCCAAACAAAATTGTGTTATAGCCATTGTTGCCGCGCCCGCTAGAACCACGCGTTGGCCCTTGAGGATTTTTTATGAATATGTACGCACACATTACCGGCTGGGGCACCGCCCTACCCGAGAAAATATTAACCAACGATGAGATCTCCAAGATTGTTGACACTACCGATCAATGGATTCGCGAGCGAACCGGCATCCGACAGCGCTATATCGCTGGTGAGAATGATTCCACTGCATCACTGGGAGCCGAAGCGGCGATCAATGCCCTGAAAGCTGCAAATTTAGCCCCCAC